>NZ_JACVJJ010000031.1:0-129786 GCF_015711935.1 Candidatus Solincola tengchongensis | reverse complement strand
GGCTTTCCGGGGAGGCTTCCGGGGTCTTCCTGGGGAAGAGGAAAGCGCTGTATGCGGATGAGCTTCGGGAATCCTGCGCCTGGGAGCCCAGAAAGGGGTGGGGTAGGGATGCCGTTCTGGTCCCCCTCAGGGTGAGGAAGCGGGTCATCGGTGCGCTGCTGCTGGGCACGCTAACCGGTGACGGGTGGGAGGAACAGGCATATCTGGAGCTGGAGACGGCAGAGGCTTTCGCCGAGCGGCTGGCCGTGGCCCTGGAGAACGCCCGCCTGCACGAGCGCGAGCAGAGGAAGATCCGCGAGACCCTGGCTCTCCTGGAGATGGCCAGGGTGGTCGGTTCGACCCTGGACCTTGAGGAGATCCTCAGGCGGGTTGTGGAGATGATGGTGGATGTCTGCCCGGTGACCATGTGCCTGGCCTACTTGGCGGAAGGCAACGCCTTTCGTCCCCGGGCTTGGGCCGGTTTTATAGAGGAACTGGCCGGCGAGCTGGAGCGAAGAGGAGACCTCACCCTCGAGGATCTGGGCGCCGAGGCGAAACGGGCCCTGGAGGAAGGGAGGACGGTCACCAGGCCCGTTGAGGAGCTGGGTGGGCTCCTCCCCGGGGATGTGCTCGCCGAACACGGGGTGTCGGAAGCGCTCCTGCAGCCGCTGCGAGCCAAGGGGAGGACGGTCGGTTTTCTGGCCCTCTTCCACGCCGGGCTTCCGAGTGAAGAGGAGGCTTGGGAGGAGGAGCGGCTGGCGGAAGCCGCGGCCGCCCAGGCCTCGCTGGCCGTGGAGAACGCCTCCCTTTACGCGGACATAGAGAGGAGCTATTTCTCCACCGTGCAGGCCTTGGCCAAGGCCATCGAGGTGAAGGACCCCTACACGCGCGGCCATTCCGAGAGGGTCACCACCTACGCCCTGATGATCGCCGAGGCCATGGGGCTCGACGAGAGGGAGAGGCAGAAACTGAAGTACGCCGCCACCCTGCACGACATCGGCAAGATAGGCATCGCCGGAAGGGTGCTCAACAAGCCGGGTTCCCTCACCGAAGAGGAATACACCCACGTGAAGACCCATCCCCTACTGGGGGACAGCATCGTGGAGCCCGTGGAGTTCCTCCAGGAGCCCAGGCCCATCATCCTGCACCATCACGAGCGTTACGACGGCAACGGGTACCCGGACGGTTTGAGGGGCGAGGACATTCCGCTGTGCGCCCGCATCCTCTCCGTGGCCGACGCCTTCGAGGCCATGCGTTCGGACCGCCCCTATCGCAAGGCGCTCCCCCTGGAGGAGGCACGGCGTGAGCTGGTGCGCAACGCGGGTTCCCAGTTCGACCCCCGGGTGGTGGAGGTGTTCCTGGGCATCCTGGACCGGCATGGCGGAGACCCCATCCCCCGGGAAGAGGGCGGTGAGGGCCTTGCTGGCGGGGGAGGACCAGCGGTGGCACGGGGAGAGGCCGGAGGCGCACGGGAAGCGGGCGGCATGGGGAGGTGAAAAAGGGGCTTGTTCGACGAGATCTTGAGGGGCGAGGCTGCCCGGCGGCAGGAGGAGGGCAGGAAGTTCAAGGTCCTGGTGGTGGATGACGACCCCAACATCCGCGAGCTGATAGTGGAGACGCTGAGCGCCGAGAGGTTCCGCCCCCTGGAGGCGCGCGACGGCATGGAGGCGCTCGAGCTCTGCGAGAGGGAGAAACCGGACATCGTGATCCTCGACGTGATGATGCCGGACCTCGACGGTCTGGAGGTGTGCCTCCGCCTGCGCAACGAGTTCCTCACCAGCCACATACCCATCATCCTCCTCACCGCCAAGGGGATGCTGGAGGACAAGATAAAGGGCATGGAGACGGGAGCCGACGACTACATAACCAAGCCCTTCGATCCCCTGGAGCTGGAGGCGCGCATCAACATGCACCTGAGGAGGTCCATACGCGACGGCGAGGCCAGCCCGCTCACCGGCCTTCCCGGCAACCGGGCCATCGAGGAGGTCATCGAGGACCGCATCAGGAAAGGGGCCAAGTTCGCCGTGTGCTATGTGGACCTCGACGACTTCAAGGCCTACAACGACCGTTACGGCTTCGTGGCCGGTAGCGAGGTCATCAAAATGACCTCCCAGTGCATCCTGGAGGCCATGGACAAGTACGGCGCGGAGAGCGACTTCGTGGGCCATATAGGGGGAGATGACTTCATCGTGGTCACGGAGATGGAGAGGGCGCCCCTCATCTCGCAGGAGATTATCCGCCTTTTCGATTCCCGTATCCCGTCCCACTACGAGGAAGAGGACCGGGAGAGAGGCTACATCGTGAGCACGGACCGGCGGGGAAACGTGCAGCGCTTCCCAATAATGTCCATAAGCATCGCCGTGGTGCACAACACCTACCGGGAGCTGGACCATCCCGGCAAGGTGGCCCAGATCGCCGCCGAGCTCAAGAAATATGTGAAGACCATGCCGGGCAGCAACTTCGTCTTCGACCGGCGGCGCCGCGACTGACCCCGCCGCGACGCACAGGGAGTCCGGCCGCCGGGCGGCCCGCGGCCTCCGGGTGGCGTGTACCGGAGCGAGGAGGCGGGCCGGCCCCCGGGCCGTGATGCGGGGTGGGCGGGACGCGGAGGCACGAACGCGTTTCCCGTCCGGGAGACGCGCGGGGCCGGGAAGGCCTCGCCGGAGGATGGGAAGGATAGAAAGGAGTGTCCTGGGGATTGGCATCCAAAGCGGAGGCCAAGGCCATGCGGGAGAGGAGCGTGAGCCTCCCCTCCCTGCCGGGGAGAAAGGGCCGTGTGGGGAGGGCGGAGGTGCGGGTGTTGCTGACCTCCACCCGCTTCGTGGCCTCCCTGTTCTGGCTGACCATCGTGGTGGCCACCATGCTCTTCGTCCTGCCCTACTCGGAGCGCAACACCTCGCCCGTCTTCCCCTGGTTCGTGGTCATGTCCATAGCCGTGTACCTGGGGCACCGCTTCTTCCCCTACGAGGGATACCATCCGTGGGCTTTCTCCCTGTTGCTCCTGGCCACCGACGCCCTGGTGGCCATGATGGTTTATCTCACGGGAGGGAGCAGGAGCGCCCTGTCCCTCCTGTACATAACGGTGATCATCTTCTCCTCCGCCTACTTCGACCTCCTGGAGACGCTGCTCTTCACCACGGTGACCTGCGCCATCTACTTCGCCCCCTACCTCTACGAGCAGATGGATTTCGGGACCCTGAAGGAGATGGCCATGTCCGTGCCGGTTTATTTCCTCATCGCCCTCAGCGGTTTCTTCGTCATCAGCAAGGCGAGGGAGCAGGAGAGGGAGAAGAAGGAGTTGTCGGACATCATCGACCGTGCGGACCGCAAGAACCGCGAGCTCTCCGCCCTCTATGCCGCCTCCATACGCTTCGCCTCCACGCTGAACCCGGAGGAGATAATCGAGGTGCTGGAGGAGAAGGCCCGTGATCTTGTGCCCCTCGACGCCATGCTGATCTGTCTGTACGACGGGGACGGGGACCTCCAGGTGCGCTTGTCCCGAAACGTCGTGGACGAGGAGTCCTTCCTCTCCTATCAACGGGAGGCCAACCCGCTATATGTTGCCGCATCGGCCGTCCTCCCGGTGACCATCTCCCGGACCGGCGAGGACCCGCGCTTCGACCCCTTCATGAAGGAGACGGGGTTCGCTTCCATGATCTGCGTGCCCCTCTTCGCCAGCAACAGCGTCATCGGCGTACTGGCCTGTCTCTCGCGGCTGGAGGAGGCCTACGACGACGACGATGCGCGCGTGCTGCTCACCCTGGCCAGCGAGGCGGCGCTGGCCCTGGAGAAAGCCGGGCTGTACCGGACCACCCTGGAGGACAAGAGCAAGATCGAGACCATCATAAACAGCCTCACCGACGTCCTGCTGGTGCTGGACCGGGAGGGGAAGGTGGTGCTGGCCAATCCCTCCGCGGAGCGCCTCTTCGGCCCGCGGGAGGGGATACCGGAAGAGCCCGTCGGCGAGACCTTCGGCCGGGCCGAAGGGGAGGTGGAATTCAGGGAGGTGGGGCTGGAGGAGGCCCTCCGCGCGGTGCTGCACGAGGGCCGGCAGGTGAAGAACGAGGTGGTCCTCAAGGCGGACAGTACCACTTTCTTCCAGGCGATATGGCTTCCCCTCCAGGACCCGGCGGGAAGCGTCGTCGGAGCGGTGGTCATCCTTCACGACGTGACCGACTTCGTGGAGTTGGACCGCATGAAGTCCAACTTCATCTCCATGGTCTCTCACGAGCTCAAGACGCCGCTCACCTCCATCAAGGGTTTCGTGCGTCTGCTGGACGCGGGAAGGGTGGGGCCGGTGAACGAGAAGCAACGCCGCTACCTGGAGATCGTTCTCCGGCAGACGGAATCCCTCACCAAGATCATCGAGGACCTCCTGGACCTCTCCCGTATCGAGGCGGGGATAATCGAGGTGCGCAGAGAGAGGGTGGACCTCCGCGAAGTGGCCGAGGGGGTGCTGGCCGGGCTGGAGAACCTGGCCCGCGAGAAAGGGGTCGCGGTGTTTTTAGAGATTCCCGACGGGCTGCCGGCGGTGGCGGGGGATACGGAACGCCTGAGGCAGGTCTTCACCAACCTCATCCACAACGCCATAAAGTTCACCCCTTCCGGCGGTGAGGTCCGTGTGCGGGCCAGGGAGGAGGGCGGCGAATGTCTGGTTGAGGTGGCCGACACCGGGATCGGGGTGTCACCCCAGGACCTTCCGAGGATATTTGACAAATTCTACCAGGTAGATTCCTCGACCACGCGCCAGCAGAGCGGGACCGGCCTGGGTCTCTCCATAAGCCGCGAACTGGTGGCCGCACAGGGAGGGCGGATGTGGGCGGAGAGCGAGAAGGGGGTAGGGACTACCTTCAGCTTCACCCTGCCGGTATGGAAGGCGGTGCAGACGCCGGTTTCGGATAGCGAATGGAGGTCCGTGTACCCCACTGAGGGTGAATTGGACGAATCCAGCGGCCGAGGGGGCTAGGGACAGGGCTACGGCCCGAATGGCCGGGGAGAAGACCAGCGACGTTCGCGTGGAAGACGGGCACGAAGGGTGGGGGCCATGCCTCACCGCAGAGAGACAGAAGAACGAGAGACCGACGCATTTGCGACAGGGATGGCCTTCCAGGGGCTGGAACCAGGCTCCGAGCGGGCAAGATAGCCTTTGCGGGCCTGGTTTTCCCGGACCGAGGATTCTCCTCGGGCTCCCGGCATCGAGGACAGCATGGGGAGGGGAGATATTGCCAGGTAGGCGAGGATAAATTATACTTGTTGACCGACAACCGAAGAGTTAAGCAGAAGCGGTTTCGCTTCTCACCCTGGGCCTCAGGCTGACAGGGTTAGGGAAAGCCCGTGGATAGCGGGGAAACCGCTATCCTTTTCCTTTAACGCGGGAGGGATGTCCTATAGAAAAACACGTGCGCGTTAACGACGGGATCCGGGCCAGGGAGGTCCGGGTTGTGGGTCCGGACGGAAAACAGATAGGCATAAAGCCCATTGAGGAAGCCCTACGCCTGGCCGAGGAGATGGATCTGGACCTGGTTGAGGTGGCTCCCCTGGCGGATCCCCCGGTCTGCAAGATCATGGATTATGGGAAGTACCGTTACGAGCAGACCGTGAAGATGAAGGAGGCGCGCAAGAAGCAGGCCGTGGTCAGCTTCAAGGAAATGAAGATGCGCCCCAAGATCGACCGGCACGATTACGAGATAAAGAAGAGGCACATCGAGCGGTTCCTCAAGGCCGGCCATAAGGTGAAGGTCACGGTCATGTTCCGGGGAAGGGAGATGACCCACACGGAGAAGGGCCTGGAACTCCTCCAGCAGCTGGCGGAGGAAGTGGCCGAGCTGGGGACCGTGGAATCGGAGCCCAAGCTGGAGGGGAGGAACATGCAGATGATACTGGCCCCGGTAGCGGTGGCCAGGAAATGAGGAGCGGGACTTTCCTGTGAACGGAGATGAAGAGGAAGTGAGGAGATCATGCCCAAGATGAAGACCCACAGGGGCGCCGCCAAGCGCTTCGAGATAACCGGCAGCGGCAGGATAAGGCGACGCAAGGGGTACGGGAGCCACCTACTGGTCAAGAAGAGCTCCCGTCGCAAGCGTACCTATCGCGTCAAGCAGGAAGTGTCCCCGCACGACGCTTCCAAAGTGAGAAAACTCCTGCGCAGGGGTTAGGCGGCGACCCCTAGACCGATCGCTGATGAAAGGGATGGTGGACCATGTCCAGAACAAGACACTCCGTAGCCAGGAGGAAGAGAAGGAAGAAGATCTTGGCCATGGCCAAGGGCTACCGGGGGGCGCGCAGCCGCACCTTCCGCAGCGCGCACGAGCAGGTCATGCACTCGCTGCAGTACGCCTACCGCGACCGGCGGGCCAGGAAGAGGGACTTCCGCCGGCTGTGGATAAGCCGCATCAACGCCGCCGCCCGGATGAACGGCATGTCCTACAACCGCTTCATCCGGGGCCTGAAGCTGGCGGAGGTTGAGGTAAACCGCAAGGTGCTCGCGGACCTGGCGGTAAACGACCCCGCCTCCTTCACCGAGCTGGTAAGAATAGCCAGAGAGAGCCTGGAGGGCGAGACGGAGGCGAAGGAGGCGAGTGCCTGATGGGGTTCGCCAGGCGGGATTCATAGAGAGCCCGAAGAACGAGCGCGTCAAGCGTTACCGCCGCCTGCTCAAGCGCAGTTTTCGTTACCGCGAGGGGCTTTTCCTGGCCGAGGGGCTGAAGGCGGTGGCCGAGTCCCTCCAGGCCGACATACCCCCGGAGTGCGTCATCTGCGACCAGAGGGGCCTGGAAGCCCTAGAGGCTTATGCCGATTTCCTGCGGGCCAGGGACATACCCTGTTTCCAAGCCTCCCCACAGGTTATGGAGCTCCTGGCCTCTACGGTCACCCCTCAGGGCCTGGTGGCCGTGTGCCCCATGCTCCACAAGCCCCTGGAGGAACTCCTGAACCGCGTCCCGCCCGTGCTCCTGGTGGCCGATAGGGTAAGGGATCCCGGGAACCTCGGCACCATGGTGCGCATCGCTGACGCCGCGGGGGTGGGGGGCGTCATCGTCTGCTCGGAGAGCGTGGACCTCTACAACCCAAAGACGGTGCGCAGCACGGCGGGTTCCATCTTCCATCTCCCGGTGTGCGTGGGCCCAGCGCCGGACGAGGCGTTGAGGTCGCTCAAGGAAGCCGGCTATTCCCTGATGGTGGCGGATGCCCGTGAGGGGGAGGTGGTCTGGGATATACAGTGGCCGGAACGCGTGGCCCTGGTGATGGGCAACGAGGCCTGGGGAATACCGGAAAGGGAATGTGAGCTGGCGGACGGCAGGGTGAGGATTCCCCTCGCCGGCCGGGCGGAGTCCCTTAACGTGGCCGCCGCCACGGCGGTCATCCTCTTCGAGATGATGCGCAGGAAGAGGGGGTGACCTTTCGGAACGGATGGCCGGAGACCCTCGAGAGACACCGGTCCCCCGCCGCAAGACGAGAAGGGCGTAAATGGCCCCCGCGGGTGAATTCCGCCCTGTGGCTTATGGCGGGGACGCCTTCCGCGAGGGGGGCTCGACGTGATGATGATCCGACTGGAGGTAGCCGCGTGGAAAGAGGTGAGGTCATGATCCCGGAGGAGCTGCAGGAGGAGATGCTCTCCCACCCCGTTCTGGGACCGCTTTTCGGGAGGTTGAGGCAGGACTTGGAGAGGGCGGTGGACGCCCGTTCCCTGGAGGAGATAAGGATAGCCTATCTGGGCAGGAAGGGAAAGGTCACCGCCGTGCTGCAGGGTATCAAGGACCTCCCTTCCGAGGAGAGAAGGGCCACGGGGCGGCTGGCCAACCTCTTGAAGGACGGGCTGGAGGCGGAGCTGGCGTCCCGCCTAGAGCGCGTCCGGGAGGCGGAGCTGGAGGAGTCCCTGCGCCGGGAGAGGCTGGACATCTCCCTTCCCGGAAGGCGCGTTCCCTACGGCACCCGCCATCTTCTTTCCTCCATCATCGAGGAGATAGAGGACATCTTCATCGGCCTCGGATACCGGGTGGCGGAGGGCCCGGAAGTGGAGCTGGACTACTACAACTTCGAGGCCCTGAACACGCCGGACTGGCATCCTTCCAAATCCCTCCAGGACACCTTCTACGTGGAGGTGCCGGGCAGCGACCGGCGGGACGTGCTCCTGCGCACCCACACCTCGCCGGTGCAGATAAGGGTCATGGAGTCCACTCCCCCTCCGGTGTACATCATCGCTCCCGGAAAGGCCTACCGCCATGATGTCCCGGACGCCACTCACTCACCCATGTTCCACCAGGTGGAGGGGCTGGCTGTGGACGAGGGCCTCTCCCTGGGAGACCTCAAGGGTACTCTGGTAACATTTGCCAAGAGGATGTTCGGGGAGGACCGTGAGGTGCGCTTCCGTCCCCACTTCTTCCCCTTCACCGAGCCCAGCGCGGAGGTGGACGTGTCCTGCAACATGTGCGGAGGGGCCGGTTGCCGGGTGTGCAAGGGGACGGGATGGCTGGAGATACTAGGCGCCGGGATGGTGGATCCCAACGTCTTCGCCTACGTGGGCTACGACGCGGAGAGGTGGAGCGGTTTCGCTTTCGGCATGGGCGTGGAGCGCATCGCCCTGCTCAAGTACGGCGTGCCGGACATACGTTATTTCTTCGACAACGACCTGCGGCTTCTGATGCAGTATTAGGGGGTGGCGGGGCATGCGCGTGCCGTTGAAGTGGCTGTCGGAATACGTGGACCTGGCGATGGATGCCGGGGAGCTGGCGGAGCTGCTCACCGCCTCCGGGACCTCGGTGGAGGCCGTGGAGAGAGCCGGAGGGGAATGGAAGGGATGTGTGGTGGGCAGGGTCCTCCAGGTATCCCCCCATCCCTCCGCCGACCGCCTATCGGTCTGCCGGGTGGACGTCGGGGGTTCGTCGAGGGACATCGTCTGCGGCGCTCCCAACGTGCGACCGGGGATGGCCTGCCCGGTGGCCCTCCCCGGGGGGAGGCTCCCCGACGGGACGGTCATAGGGGAGGCGGAGATACGGGGGGTGGTCTCCTCCGGGATGCTGCTCTCCGAGAAGGAACTGGGACTGTCCGACGACGCCGAGGGCATCATGGAGTTGGACCCGGACCTGGAGCCGGGAAAAGACCTCGCCGATGCTCTGGATGTCGAGGACAACGTCCTTGTCCTGGAAATCACTCCCAACCGGCCCGACTGCCTGAGCATGCTGGGAGTGGCCCGGGAAGTGGCCGCCCTCACCGGTGCCGAGCTGCGCCGCCCCCGCTTCAGCCTGGTGGAGGAGGGCGATCCGGCCTCTACGGAGGTCCGCGTGGAGATATTGGAGGCCGAGAGGTGCCCCCGTTACGTGGCCCGGCTAATCGATGAGGTTAGTATCCGGCCCTCCCCGTGGTGGATGAGGAACCGCCTGCGCGCCGCCGGGGTACGCCCCATCAACAACGTAGTGGACGTCACCAACTACGTGATGCTCGAGTTGGGGCAGCCGCTTCACGCCTTCGACTATCACCTCCTCGAGGGGGGACACATCATCGTGCGCTGCATGAAGGAGGGCGAACGCCTCACCACCCTGGACGGCGTGGAGAGGGAACTGCACCCTGACGACCTCCTCATCTGCGACCCGCGGGGTCCGGTGGCCCTTGCCGGGGTCATGGGCGGCGAGAACACGGAGGTCCACCCGGGCACGGTCAAGGTGCTCCTGGAATCCGCCCACTTCAGCGCGCCGGGGATAATGCTCACCTCACGCCGCCACGAGCTCACCTCAGAGGCCTCCTACCGCTTCGAGAGGGGCGTGGACCCGGCGGGTTGCCTTTTCGCCGCCGACCGTGCCGCCTTCCTCATGCGGGAGACGGCCGGGGGCAGGGTGCGCCCGGGGGCGGTGGACGTGGTGGCCAAGCCGGAGGTCCTGCGGCCCAGGGAGCTGAACCTGAGGGTGGGGAGGGCGGCGAGGCTGATCGGCGTCTCCCTTTCCGCTCACGAGGCCAGAAGGATACTCGTCTCCCTGGGCATGGAGGTCGTATCACGGGAAGGAGGCGCCGTCACCGACGCGGAGGCACCCGCGCCGATACCCGACGTGCCGCATGTAAGGGGAAGCGCCGAGGGGGAAGAGGTGCTGGCGGTCAAGGTCCCCACCTTCCGTCCGGACCTGGAGAGGGAGATCGACCTGGTAGAGGAGCTGGCCCGCGTCTACGGTTACCACCGGGTTCCCATCACCCTTCCCCGTACCTCCCACAACGTCGGATTTCTCACCCGGGAGCAGAGGCTGCGCCGGGAGATCGCCCGGGTGATGGTGGCTTGCGGGCTGCACGAGGCCATCACCTGGTCCTTCGTTCCCTCATGGTGGATGGACCTCCTGGACCCGGAGAGGAAGCACCTCCCGGAGAATCCCCTGCGCATCCGCAACCCCCTGAGCGAGGAGGCCTCCATCATGCGGCCCACGCTGCTCCCCGGGCTACTGGAGGCGGTGCGCTTCAACCTCAACCGGCGGGTCACGGACGTGCACCTCTTCGAGATGGGCAGGGTCTTCATGCCCCGAGAGGCGGAGGTGTTGCCGGAGGAGCCCCTTCTTCTGGGCTGCGCCCTGGCCGGGAGATGGATGCCCAAAGACTGGGACCAGGAGCCGCAAGAGGCGGACTTCTACGTCCTGAAGGGCATCCTGGAAGTCCTGCTCCGCGCCCTCCACGTGGAGGGGTGGTGCCTGCGCAGGTCCGAGTATCCCTTCCTGCACCCGGCCAGGAGCGGAGAGGTGGTGCTCGGGGAAAGAGCGGCGGGATACCTGGGCACCCTCCATCCGCGTGTGGCGGAGGCGCTGGACGTGCCCGAGGGCCTGGAGGTCATGGAGCTGGACGTCTCCGCCCTGGTGGAGGCGGCGCGGACGGTCCCTCCCTACCGGGACATACCCCGTTTCCCGGCCGTGCAGATGGACCTGGCGGTAGTGGTGCGGGAGGAAATCGACGCCGGAGAGGTGGAAAGGGTCATCCGGGAGGCGGGGGGAGAGCTCCTCCGCGAGGCGAGGCTCTTCGACCTATACCGCGGGGAGCAGCTGGGCGAGGGGGAGAAGAGCCTGGCCTACAGCCTGGTTTTCCATGCCCCGGACAGGACGCTCCGGGACGAGGAGGCCCGCACGGCGGTGGAGGACATCGTGAGGGCGCTGGGGGAGAAACTGGGCGCCCGCCTGCGTTGAACCCCAATCCCCGCGGCGGACCGCGCCTGGTGCCGCATCCGCACGACCCCTTCTGCGGGGCGGCGGCACCTGAATCCACGGGGAAGGGAAGTCGCCGTCATACCCGCCACGGACCACGGCGACGTGATGGGCGAAATTGATGGGATGAGCGGGAGGTCGGGTCAGGCACCCGCCTCGCCGAGGAAGGCGCGGTTGAACTTGCGCATGAGGCGCGATTTGCGGTTGGCGGCGTTGTTCTTGTGGATGATGCCGTCGCCTGCCGCCTTGTCCAGGGCCTTCACCGCTTTCTTCAGGTAGGCCTCGCTCTCCTCCCTGTCGCCGCGCTGCAGGGCGGCCTCGAACTTGCGGATGTAGGTCTTGATCTCCGACTTGCGCGAACGGTTGCGCATGCGGCGCTTGGCGGCTTGGCGCATGCGCTTCTCCTGCTGCTTGATGTTGGGCAAGAACCTCTCCTCCTTTCCTCAAACAGCGCTCATTTTAACACAACCGGTCGGCACGGCAAAGAGAGGGGATTCCGCCGCGGCGTCTCCGTGCCTCGCGGCTGTTATAATTACCTCGGTGTTTAAGACATGAAAAGGGAGAGAATAAGGAACTTCTGCATAATCGCCCACATCGACCACGGTAAATCCACCCTGGCGGACAGGTTCCTGGAGATCACGGAGACCGTGCCCCGGCAGAAGATGGCCGACCAGTACCTGGACCGCATGGAGCTGGAGCGGGAACGGGGCATAACCATCAAGGCCCAGGCGGTGCGCATGGAGTGGGCTCCCGAAGAGGGGGAGCCCTACCGCTTGAACCTCATCGACACCCCGGGGCACGTGGACTTCTCCTATGAGGTCTCCCGCAGCCTGGCCGCCTGCGAGGGCGCCGTCCTCCTCGTGGACGCTGCCCAGGGGGTGGAGGCCCAGACGGTGGGAAACGCCTACCTGGCCGTGGAGGCGGGGCTCACCCTCATACCCGTGGTGAACAAGATAGACCTGCCAGCGGCGGACGTGGAGGGGACGGCCATGGAGCTGGCCGATCTCCTGGGCATAGACCCCTCGGAGGTACTGGGGGTCTCGGCCAAGACCGGGGAGGGGGTGGAGGAGCTGCTGCAACGCATCGTGAGGGAGGTGCCGCCCCCGGGAGGGGATCCAGGGCTGCCCCTAAGGGCCCTGGTCTTCGACTCTTCCTACGACACCTACCGCGGTGTGGTGGCCTTCATCCGGGTGGTGGAGGGAAGGGTCTCCCAGGGGGACCGGGTCCTCTTCATGGCCTCCGGGACCAGGGCGGAAGTGGACGAGGTGGGATATTTCTCTCCCGATATGACCTCCTGCCGGGAACTGGAGGCCGGGGACGTGGGGTACATAATAACCGGCGTGAAGGACGTAAGCCGCATCAAGGTGGGGGACACGGTCACCGGACACGAACGGCCCGCGCCGGAGCCGCTCCCCGGTTACCGGGAGCCCAAGCCCATGGTCTTCGCCGGCGTCTATCCCGTGGATTCCGATGACTTCCAGGAACTGGAAGACGCCCTCCAGAAGCTGAAGCTGAACGACGCCTCGCTGACCTTCGTCCGGGAGAACTCCAAGGCCCTGGGGTTCGGGTTCCGCTGCGGCTTCCTGGGGCTCTTGCACATGGAGATCGTGCAGGAGCGCCTGGAGAGGGAATACGGTCTGGACCTGGTGATCACCGCCCCCAACGTGGTCTACGAGGTGGTGAAGAGGAACGGCGAGGTCATCCACATCCAAAGCCCCTCCGACCTCCCGGACATGGCCGTGGTGCGCGAGATAAGGGAACCCTACGTTCAGGCCACCATACTGGTGCCGCCGGATTATGTGGGCCCGGTGCTCGAGCTGGTCAAGGAGCGCAGGGGCATCTACCAGGACATGACTTACCTCTCCGGCCGCCGTGTGGAGCTGCGCTGCCGCCTCCCCCTGGCGGAGATGGTGGTCGACTTCTACGACCAGCTCAAGTCCCGCAGCCGGGGATACGCCTCCCTGGACTACGAGCACCTGGGGTTCCTCCCCGGAGACCTGGTGAGGCTGGACATCCTCATCCACGGAGAGCCCGTGGACGCCCTCTCTTCCATCGTGGAGAGAGGGCGGGCCCACGAGTACGGAAAGCGCGTGGTGGTCAGGCTGCGCGAGCTCATCCCCCGCCAGCTCTTCGACGTGCCCGTGCAGGCGGCGGTGGGAAGCCGGGTGGTGGCCCGCGAGACCATCAAGGCCCGGCGGAAGGATGTCCTGGCCAAGTGCTACGGGGGGGACGTGACCCGCAAGAAGAAGCTCCTGGAGAAACAGAAAGAAGGCAAGAAGCGCATGAAGATGGTGGGGAAGGTGGAGATCCCCCAGGAGGCCTTCATCTCCGCCCTGCGCATGGGCCGGGAGGAGAGGCCCGGATGAGGCTCTACGTCCACTGGCCGTTCTGTGTGCGTCGCTGCTCCTACTGCGATTTCCTGGCCCGCACGGCGAACCCTCGCCTAATGCGCGATTATGCGACCGCCTTGAGGAAGGAACTGGAATTGCTCGCCCGGGAGGCGCGGGGAATGGGGGGATTGCGTTCCCTGTACCTGGGGGGAGGCACCCCTTCCACCCTCTCCGGCCGCGAGGTGGGCGAGCTGGTGGCCCTGGTGAGCCGGCTCTTCGGGTTCCGCCGGGGAGCGGAGATAAGCGTGGAGGTGAACCCGGCCACCTGGGGGCCGGACGACTTCCGGGAGGTGAGGCTTGCCGGGGTGAACCGAGTGAGCATCGGGGCGCAGAGCATGGACGACGGTTGCCTGCGGCGCCTGGGGAGGCTACACGGCTGCGAGGAGATTTACAAGGCAGTGAGGGACGCCCGCCGCGCCGGCATCCCCTCCCTCTCCCTTGACCTCCTCTACGGCCTCCCAGTAGGCTGGGGCGGGCATCTGGCGGAGAACCTGGAAAAGGCGCTCGAGCTCTCCCCGCACCACCTGAGCCTCTACGCCCTCACCCTCCATCCCGGCACCCCACTGGAGGCGGCCGTGCGCCGGGGTGAGGCGCTCCTTCCGGACGAGGACGAGACGGCGGAGGAGTACCTCTCGGCGAGGGCCACCCTTACGGCAGCCGGGTACGTGCATTACGAGATTTCCAATTTCTCCCAGCCAGGGCACGAATGCCGGCACAACCTCGCCTACTGGAGGCGGGAGGAGTACCTGGGGGCCGGGGCGGGAGCCCATTCCCTGTGGCGTGGGTGCCGCCTTCGCAACACGGAGAGCGTACTCGGTTACCTCCGGGAACTCGGAAGGGGGCGGCTCCCGGTGGTGGAGCGCATCCGCGTGCCGGGAGAGGAGATCCGGGAGGAGAGGGTCATGCTCGGGCTGCGGACCTCCAAGGGGGTCCCGGAGCGCCTACTGGGAGGGCCCGGGAAGGCGGCGGAGATGGAGCGCCTCGGCCTGCTGCTTAAAAGAGGGGGGCGCGTGTACCTCACCCCGCGCGGGATGTTGCTCTCCAATGCGGTAATCGTCGAGCTCCTGTCCGCTTGACGTGCCATCATCGCTGCGGGTAACTTATTTATTGAGTAGCACTCAAAGGAGGAGAGTGCTAATGCTCGACAAGAGGCAGCAGAAGATACTGAAGGCGGTCGTCTACAAGTATATAATGACCGGGGTCCCGGTGGGCTCCAAGTCCCTGGCGGAGAGCCTTAACCTGGGCATCAGCCCGGCCACCATACGCAACGAGCTGAGCAAGCTGGAGGGGATGGGATACCTCTACCAGCCGCACGTCTCGGCCGGAAGGGTGCCCACGCCGCTGGGATACCGTTTCTACGTGGACTCCCTCATCGGCCGTACCCGCCTGAGGGAGGAGGAGAAGGAGGCCATCCTCACTCTTTTCTCCAGCAAGACCAAGGAACTCGAGGACCTCCTCCAGGAGACCACGAACCTCCTCTCCCGGCTGACCAGCACCGCGGCCATGGTCATCGCTCCCACCCTCCGACGCAACCTAATCAAACACATCGACCTGGTGAGGCTGGCCGGGGAGGCCATGCTCCTGGTGATCATCACCGACACCGGGAGGGTGGAGAAGAAGCTCCTGGACCTGGAGCCGCAGGAGCAGGAATTGGACCTGGAAGCGGTGCAGGGCTACCTGAACCGCCACCTGCAGGGCAAGGGCTCCGATGACCTGCGGGAGTTCCGCGTGGGCAAGGGGATGCGCGATCCCAGGGCAGTGCGGCTCGCGGAAAGGGTGGCGGAGGCCATAAGGGACATCCTCACCCAGGAGCAGTACGAGAAGATATACGTTGGCGGGACCACCAACCTGCTACGCTATCTGGATGAGGAAGGAAGGAGCCGCATAGAGAGCCTGCTCCGCCACTTCGAGGAGCACTACTTCCTCCTCAACCTCCTCGGCGAGGTCATCCGGGCAAAGGAGCTCACCGTGCGCATCGGTGACGAGAACGTCTTCAAGGAGCTGCAGTACTTCAGTCTGGTGGCCACGCCGTACGCGGTTGGCGAGGAGACCATGGGCACGGTGAGCGTCCTGGGGCCCACGCGCATGGACTACGCCAGGGTGATCCCCACCGTCGACTTCATCGCCAAATCCCTCAGCCGGACCCTGGAGATGCTGAGGGGTTGAGGGGGTGAAGTGCGGGTAGCATGAAGGACTATTACGCCGTTCTGGGAGTCTCCCGCCACGCGGACCAGGAGGAGATAAAGAGAGCCTACCGCAGGCTGGCCCGCCGCTACCACCCCGACGTGAACCGTGGCGACCGGGAGGCTGCGGAGCGCTTCAAGGAGATAAACGAGGCCTACGAGGTGCTCGGGGACCCTGCGAAGAGGAGGAGGTACGACCTCTACGGGGAGAGCGGCGGGATCCCCTCCGTCTTCGAGGGGGGGTTCGAGGGGTTCGGGGATCCCTTCAGCGACCTTTTCAACCTCTTCTTCGGGAGGGGTCGCACGCGCGCCGCGCACGCCCCGCGCCGGGGGAGCGACCTGGTGACGGTGGTGGAGATATCCCTTGAGGAAGCCTATCGGGGGGTGAAAAGGGTCGTGGAGGTCCCCCGCCGCCAGACCTGCGACTCCTGCGGCGGGACCGGCGTGGAGAGCGGATACGCCATGGACCTCTGTCCGGAGTGCGGCGGGGAGGGGAGGATCACCCACACGCGGCGCAGCGCCTTCGGCACCTTCACCTCCTCCACCACCTGCCGCCGCTGCGGCGGTATGGGAGAGATAAACACCCACCCCTGTACCCGCTGCGGTGGGGGTGGGGCGGTGGAGAGCCTGGATCCCGTGGAGGTGGAGATACCGGCGGGCATCGACGACGGGGACCGCATCCGCGTTCCGGGGAGAGGGGAGGCGGGCTACATGGGAGGCCCTCCCGGCGACCTCTACGTGGAGGTCCGCGTATCGGAGCACGAGTTCCTGGAACGTGATGGGCACGACCTGCGGGCGGTCGTCGAGTTGAGCATGGCCGAAGCCGCCCTGGGCACGGTGGTGGAGGTGCCCACGCTGGAAGGCACGGAAAGGCTCACCATTCCCGCGGGCAGCCAGCCGGGACAAGTCTTCAGGCTGCCGGGAAAGGGGATGCCCCGCCTGCATTCCCGCGGGAAGGGAGACCTCTACCTGGTCCTGGACGTCCAGGTCCCCCGCGACCTCACTGCGGAACAGAGGAGGCTCCTGGAGGAGTTCCAGAGGCTGGAAGCGGAGAAGCGCAGGGGGCAGGGCTGGCGGGAGCGCTTGAGAAAGGCGATGAGGCCGCAGCATTGACTATTGCCAGATTTTACCTTGAAGATCTCGCGGATACCGCGGACTGCGCCTTCCTTGAGGATGAGGAGCACCGTCATTCCCGCGTGCTGCGCCTGAGGCGCGGCGAGGAGGCCTTGATACTTGACGGCAGAGGGACTGTCTGCCGCGCCGTGGTGGCGGAAATAACTTCCAGCCGAACCAGGCTGGAGATCCTGGAACGCTATCGGGAGGAGGAGGAGAGGCCGCGTTTTTACCTCTTCCAGTCCACCCTTCCCTCCTCCCGGATGGAGGAGGCCCTGCGCCGCAGCGTGGAGCTGGGCGTGGCGGCGGTCATCCCCTTTCTGTCGCTGCGTTCGCGCCCCATGCCGGATACCGGTAAGCTGGAGAGGTGGAGGAGAGTGGCGCGGGACGCGTCGCGAGTGGCCGGTAGGGCCTACCTGCCGCGGCTGGAGGCGCCCCTTGCATGGGAGTGCCTCCTGGAACGCATAAACTCGTGCCCCGTCGCCCTCCTGGCCGACGAGCGGGGAGGCGTGCGCCCGGCGGAGGTCCTCGGAGGTGAGGAGGACGAGATTGCCTTTATCGTCGGCCCGGAAGGGGGGTTCCAAGGGACGGAGAGGGAGCAGCTGCTCGAGGCGGGAGCGGTCTCCGTTACCCTGGGGAAGTACAACCTGCGCGCCGAATCCGCCGGGGCGGTCATCCTGGCCGCGGCCAGGGCTTGCTACGGCCTCCTTTGATTTTCGGGTATTGAGGGGCCTGAGGCGTAGGGAGAGGCGTAGAGAAAGGTCGGAGAAACTCCGGAAGAAGATGGGAAAGGTCGCCCTGTACTGCCTGGGGTGCAAGGTAAACCAGGCGGAGAACGAGGAACTGGCCATGAGCCTCGCGAGGCTCGGACACCGGCTGGTGAGGGAACCGGCCGAGGCCGACCTCTGCGTGGTCAACACCTGCACGGTGACCGCGGAGAGCGACCGCAAGTGCCGGAAGCTCATCCGCGGTCTGGCCCGCAGGGGAGCCAGCGGCATCGTGGTCGCCGGCTGCTACGCGGAGACGGAGCCGGAGGCCCTGTCCCGGCTGCCTGGCGTCCAGGCCCTGATCCCCAACCATGAGAAGGGGGATTGGGTGGAGAGGATACATGCCATGCTCCCGCCTCCGGGAGAGCCGGATGCCCACCATGCTGGCCGTTCCCGGGGTTTCATCAAGGTACAGGACGGGTGCCAGAGGAAGTGCTCATATTGCGTGGTCCCTCTCGCCCGCGGACCGGAGCGTTCCCGGCCAGCGGGCGAGGTCCTGGAGGTCGCCTCACGCCTGCTGGAAAGGGGATGCCGCGAGCTGGTGTTGAGCGGGGTCAATCTGGGAAGATATGGAAAGGATGGCGAATACGACCTCGGGGACTTGGTGAGGGATGTCCTCGGCCTGGGGCGCGCTTTCCGGGTGCGCCTGAGCTCCATCGAGCTCGAGGACCTGCGTCCGGAGTGGCTCGAGGAGTGGTCAAGGGAACCCCGGGTCTGTCCCCACCTGCACATCCCGCTGCAGAGCGGCGACGACCGCATCCTGCAGGACATGGGCCGGGGATACGACTCCTCGCGTTTCCTGGCCCTAGCGGAGGCGTTGCGCCGGCTGTGGCCCGCCGCGGCACTGACCACGGAGGTGATAGTCGGGTACCCGGGCGAGGACGGGGCAGCCTTCCGGCGCACGGTGGAGGTGCTGGAGCGCGCGGGCGTATCCAGGGTTCACGTCTTCCGCTTCTCCCCCCGCCCCGGCACCCGAGCCTGGGGGAGGAGGGACGAGGTGGACGTCGCGGAGGCGGAGAGGAGGTCGGAGTTTTTGCGTGCGCTGGCCGAGAGGTGGCGTCTGGACCACATCCGGCGCCACATTGGTGAGGAACGAACCCTCCTGGTGGAGGGGGAGTGCCGCCGAGGAGGGGAAAAGGTGGCCTCGGGCACCACGGAGGATTACATAAAGGCCGTCCTGCACGGAGACGGCGGCCGTTTGCCGCCCGGCTCCCTCGTGCGGGTGAGGCTGGAGGGGGTGGCCGAGGGGAGGGCTCTGGCCGTGCCCTTGAGAGGTTGAGGGATAGACGGCCGGCGCTGGAGGGATCGAAAAAAGTCCTTTTAAAAGGGAGCCATCAAAGAATGCGGGAGCCCGTATCGAGGCGTGACGAACGGAGGAGGGGGCAAGGGAGGTGAAAATGGAGGACTGCATCTTCTGCCGCATCGCGAAGGGGGAGATGGACGCCGACATCGTCTACTCCGACGACCGGGTGGTGGCCTTCCGGGACATCAACCCCCAGGCGCCGGTGCACGTGCTGGTCGTTCCCCGCGAGCACCTGCGCTCGGCCTTCGACCTGGGGGAGGAGGACGGTGAGCTGCTCGCCCGGATCTTCAAGGTCATCCGGCGTATATCCGAGGATGAGGGTATAGCGGGCACAGGCGTGCGCATCCTGACCAACGTGGAGAGGGGCGCGGGACAGAGCGTCTTTCACCTCCACTTCCACGTCCTGGGAGGGAGGCCGATGCTCTGGCCGCCGGGTTGAGATAGGAGGTCGATAGGGACTTGTCGCAAAGAAAGAAGGCGCAGGAGACGGAGGGCGGCAGGAAGGAGCTCAAGATCCTGGTCCCGGGGAACCAGCCCATGGTCAACTTGCTGGGAGAGAGGGACGAGCTCCTCAAGATCGTCGAGAAGTCCTTCCGCAGTAGCATCCTGGTGCGCGGCAACGAGATCACCATCTCCGGGGAGGAGGAGGAAGAGCTCGAGGCCCTGGCCAAGCTCTTCGAGGAGCTCATCATGCTCCTCTCATCGGGGATGGACCTCACCCCGGAGAGCGTGGAGAGGGCCATAGAGATGGTACTGGCCGAGGAGGAGCTCAAGCCCACGGAGGTCTTCTCGGACATCATCATCTCACGCCGGGGAAAGGCCATACGCCCCAAGACCCCCAACCAGAAGCGCTACGTGGAGGCCATCCGCAACAACACCATCGTCTTCTCCATCGGGCCGGCGGGTACCGGGAAGACCTACCTGGCCATGGCCATGGCCGTGAAGGCCCTCCTCTCCCGAGAGGTGGGAAGGATAATCCTCACCCGGCCTGCGGTGGAGGCGGGGGAGAAACTGGGGTTTTTACCCGGCGACATCTACCAGAAGGTGGACCCCTACCTCCGCCCGCTCTACGACTGCCTCTACGAGATGCTCGATGTGGAAAAATTCACCAGGTACATGGAGCAGGGGGTCATAGAGGTGGCCCCTCTGGCCTACATGCGGGGTCGCACCCTCAACGATTCCTTCATCGTCCTAGACGAGGCACAGAACACCTCTCCGGAGCAGATGAAGATGTTCCTCACCCGGCTCGGTTTCGGCTCCAAGGCCGTGGTCACCGGCGATATAACCCAGATAGACCTCCCCGGCGGCCAGCCCTCGGGGATGAACGTGGTGCGGGAGATACTCGCCGGCATAGAGGGCATCGAGTTCGTCTACCTGGACGAACGCGACGTCGTGCGGCACAAGATAGTCCAGGAGATCGTCAAGGCCTACCGCCTTTACGACATGCGTTCCGGGAAGGGCGAAGATGGAGGGAGGTGAGCGTCGGCGCCCACCTTCTGGAAGAACCTGGGACCCCGGACGGCGGCGCCCTTAGAGCGGGCTGGTGTATAATATCCTTAAGGAGCCATGGAAGACAAGGAAGGTTCAAGACGGTCCCGCAGGGGACGGAAGGCAGGTTTTCCCGCCTCGGGAAAGGCAAGGTCGCTTCTGGTCTCCCTCACCACGCTTTTCATCCTCCTCGCCGTCCTGGTCCTCGAGTACCTGCCTCGTCCGGCGCGCTTCGAGGTGGGCAAGCCGAGCACGGAGACGGTCATCTCCCCGCGGGATTTCGAGGTCCTCGACGAGGAAGGCACCGAGGCCCTCCGCGAGCAGGAGAGGCGGAAAGTGCAGGACATCTTCGTCAACCGGGCGGCCCTCGACCGAGCCCTGGCGCGCCTGGAGGCCTTCTTCTCACGGGTGGCCGAGCTGCGAGGAGGGGAGAGAACGGGAACGGAGGGGACGGCGGCGCTTCGCCAGGAGTTCGGCGTGGGTATTAGTGATGCCACCTTGAACCTGATCCTGAACGCCTCACCGGAGGATTCCAGGTTGCTTCATTCCTCCGTCTCCCAGCTTTTGAGCCAGGCCATGTCCCGTCCCGTCTCTTACGACAACCTGGAGAGCGTGAAGGCCGAGGCGGCGGATAAGGCCATGTCCCTCTCGCTGCTTGAGGAATTCCGCAGGGCGGCGGCCGACCTGACCTCCGCTTTTCTGGCCATCAACACGGCCTACTCCGCGGAGACGGTGCAAAGGGACATGGAAGAGGCTGCCAGGGCCGTTCCCCCGGTCTACGTCCACTATGTGGCCGGGCAGAAGATTGTGGGCAAGGGGGAGATCATAACCCCCCTCATCCTGGCCTCCCTGCGTGAGGTGGGGGCGCTGTCGCCCATGGGCAGCTACCAGCAGGTGGTGGGGGTGGCGCTCATGGCCCTCCTGCTGTACGCGGGGGCGGCCTGGTTCTTCCTGCGCTACCGGGAAGCGATGCTCGCGGAGTGGAGGACCGTAGCCGCGCTGTGCCTGCTCTTCCTGGCCTACGTTTTCCTGTCGCGCCTCTTCGCTCTCTTCGCGGACCAGAACCCCCTCTGGGGATACCTCGTGCCCTCGGCGCTGGTGGGGTTGACCATGGCCGCCATGCTGGACAACCTCACCGCCCTTTTTACCGGGGTGCTGGCGGGCGTCCTGGGCGGGATCCTTCTCAAGGGCAACTTCCCCCTTGCTGCCTACGTCCTGCTCTCCGGGGTGGCCGGTGCCCTGGCCGTCACCCGCCTCAGGAAGAAGGAGATGCTCTTGAAAGCCGGCGTGGGGATCTCCCTGTTCCTCGCCGTCGGGGCCATGCTCACCGCCTCCCTTTTCAAGGAGTTGCGCCTGGTCTTCCTCTCCGGAGCCATAGGCCTGGGCAACGGGGCCCTGTGCATGCTCCTCGCTCTGGGGGCCATACCGGTGATGGAGAGGATATCCGGTGTCTTCACCCCCATGCACATGATGGAACTGGCCTCGCCCGACCATCCGTTGATGAAGCTCTTGATAAACAAAGCGCCGGGGACCTACAGCCACAGCATCGTGGTGGGAAACCTGGCCGAGGCGGCCGCCCAGGCCATCGGGGCCGATGCCATCCTCACCAGGGTGGCCTCCTATTACCACGACGTGGGGAAGGTTAAGAGGTCCTCCTTCTTCGTGGAGAACCAGCCCGAGGGATTCAACGGGCACGACGGTCTGAAGCCCAATCTCAGCGCCCTGGTGATAACCGCCCACGTGAGGGAGGGTGTGGAGCTGGCCAGGGAATACCGGTTGCCGCCGGAGGTGGTGGACATCATCCACCAGCACCACGGTACCTCTCTGGTGCGCTATTTCTACGCCCAGGCCCTAAAGGACAAGGGGCCCACGGAGAGGGTGGTCGAGACCCGCTTCCGATACCCGGGGCGCAAGCCGCAGACCAAGGAGGCGGCGGTGGTCATGCTGGCCGACGCCGTGGAGGCCGCGGCCAAGGCTCTGGAGCGGCCCACCCCGGTGCAGCTGGAACAACTGGTGCGCAACATGATCCGGGAGAGGTTGGACGACGGGCAGTTGGACGAGTCGGGGCTCACCCTGGCCGACCTGGAGAGGATAACCAGGGAGTTCACCCGCGTCCTCTGCGGCATGTACCACGTGCGCGTGGAATACCCGGCGCTGGTGAAAAGGGAGGGGGCGTGAATGCGGGTGCTGGTGAACCGCCGCTGCCGCTCCGTGCTAGACGAGGGGGCCCTGCGCAGGGCTTGCCTCAAGGCCTTGCGCTCCGAGGGAGCGGCGGAGAACAGCGTGCTGTCCCTGACCGCCCTGAGCGAGAGGGAGATGGCGGATTACAATCGAAAATACCTTAACAGGGATGGGCCCACGGACGTGCTGGCCTTCCCGCTGGGGGAGGACGACGGGGAAACCCGCCTCCTCGGGGACGTCCTCGTATGCCCTTCCTTCGTACGCCGCCACCGGCGGCGTTACGCGGTGGAGGAGGGGAGGGAGCTGGAGCTGGTGGCCGTGCACGGCGTGCTCCACCTCCTTGGTTACGAGGACGAGAGCGAGAAGGGCGCGGGGATCATGGATCGCAGGGCCAGGGAGATCCTGGGGTTGAGGGGGGAGGAAGGAAGGTGAAAGCGGCCGCGTCGTGCGCCATGGCCACAGCCGCCATCACGGGATGGGCCGTTGCCTGGAGGGCGGCGGCTCTGGTGGGCCTGCTCCTGGCGGCGGCCTTTCTGGCCATGGCGGAGATATCCCTGGTCAGCGTGAACCGCTATCGGGTACGTTCCCGGAGGGAGGAAGGGGATCGGAGGGCGGAACGTCTGGAAAGACTGCTGGAACACCCCAGCCGCTTCCTCTCCACCATCCTCATGCTCACCCTGCTTGTCCAGGTGGGGGCTTCGGCCCTGGCCACCGGACTGGCCCTGGAGCTGGGCCTTCCCGGCCCCACGGCCGTGGCCACGGGGGTGATGACCTTCCTCATCTTCATCTTCTCCGAGATGGCCCCCAAGACCTACGCCACCAACCACCCGGAGCGCACCGCCTTTCTGGTCGCCCCGGCGGTAAGGGCACTATCCGCCGTCTTCTACCCTCTGGTCCGTTTTCTCATCGCCATCTCCAACGGGGTGATCAGGCTATTCGGGGGAAAGACCATGCGTGAGGGGCCCTTCGTCACCGAAGGGGACATAAAGGCCCTGGTAACCGCTGCGGAGGAACAGGCGGTCATCGAGGAGGAGGAAAAGAAGCTCATCCATTCCATATTCGAGTTCGGCGACACTCTGGTGAGGGAGGTCATGATCCCGCGCACGGACATGGTCATGCTGGAGGAGGGGGCGAGCATGGAGGAGGCCCTGGAGGTCATCATGAGCTCCGGTTTTTCCCGCATTCCCGTGTACCGGCGCGACTTCGACCACATCGTGGGGGTGCTCTACGCCAAGGACCTGCTGCCATACCTCAAGCGCGGGGAGAGCGACGCCCGGCCCAGGGACCTCTTGCGCGAGGCCTATTTCGTCCCCGAGACCAAGCGGGTGAGCGAGTTGCTCAACGAGATGCGGGCCCTCACCATCCACATGGCAATCGTTCTCGACGAGTACGGAGGCACCTCCGGGCTGGTGACCATAGAGGACCTCCTGGAGGAGATCGTGGGGGAGATCTTCGACGAGTACGACAGCGCGCGAGAGCTCTACGAGAGCCTGGGGGACGGGCGGTACACGTTCGACGCCCGCATCTCCATCGACGACCTCAACGAGTTGCTGGGGACCAAGCTCCCCGCCCATCAGTGGGATACCCTGGGAGGGCTCATGTACAACCTCATGGGAAAGATTCCCAAGCAAGGGGAGGCGGTGGAGTTCGAGAACCTCAGGCTCACCGCCCAGAAGGTGGTGGGGAGGCGGATAGCCAAGGTCCTCCTCGAGGTGCTGGACCGTGAGGGGAACGGAGGAGAAGGGCATCAGGGAGGGTAAAACGGGCTGGCTGGAAGCGGGCCGCCTTCTCGGCGAGGGCATGGCCCTTTATTTCACCCTCCGCTGGGGAGGAGTGAGCCCGCCGCCCTTCACCTCTCTCAACCTCTCCCTGAGCGACGGCGACCATCCCCGCAACGTAATGGAGAACCGCGCCCGGGTGGCGCAGAGGCTGGGGGTGGAGCTGCGGGACGTGGTCTTCATGCGCCAGGTGCACGGGACCAGGGTGTGCAGGGTCTTCAGGGGCGGGAGGCATCGGGAGAGGGTCGTGCCGGCCGCCGACGGCCTCTTCACCACCAGACCCGGTCTGGTACTGGCGGCTCTGACCGCAGACTGCGTTCCCCTGGCCCTCGGTTTCCCCTCCCCGCGGGGTGTGGCCATGCTCCACGCCGGATGGAGGGGGACCATCAACGACATCGCCGGAGAGGCTCTCCGCAAGCTGCGCGCCATGGGGGTGAGTCCCGAGGAGGTCCGCGCGGTGATGGGTCCGGCCATAGGTCCCTGCTGCTACGCGGTGGATGAAGGCAGGGCACTCCTCTTCGTCGAAAAATACGGGGAGGAGAGCGGCGTAGTGAGCGGAGACGGGGTGTCCCGAGTGGATCTCTTCCGCGCCAACCGCATAAACCTGTTGCGGGCCGGACTGCGCGAGGAGAACATCCACCAAGTGGGTGGGTGCACGTGTTGCGACGGTGATTTCTTCTCCTTCCGCAGAGAGGGCGTGACGGGCCGGCAGGGAGCCTTCGTCCTGCTGCTCCCGGGCGAGCGGCGGTGAGGCACGTGAGGCGGCAGGCGGTGGGGAGGGCCCTCTCCGGAGAAGGCCTCGGAAAAGTCTTCCAGAACAAAGGGCCGGCGGCGGGAGACGGTTTCGGTTCGCAGAGGGTAACGGCGAAAGGCAGGGAGCGAGGATGGCCGAGGTAAGGGCACACGTATGGGTGAGCGGACGCGTACAGGGGGTTTACTACCGCTCCTACGCCCAGGACGCCGCCCGCCGGCTGGGCGTTCGGGGTTGGGTGCGCAACAACCGCGACGGTCGAGTGGAGGCGGTCTTCGAGGGCGAGGAGGAGGCGGTGAGGAGGATGATCGACTGGTGCTGGAAGGGTTCCCCGTCCTCCCGGGTGAGCGACGTAGAGGTTGCCTGGGAGGAATACCGGGGGGAGTTCGACGATTTCCGTATCACCTACGGCGGTTGAGGGTCGAACGGTGAGGGAGACCGACATTCTGCTGCGCCTGCTCATGGCCACCGCCTGCGGGGGGCTCATCGGCATGGAGAGGGAACGTGGGGACCGTCCTGCCGGTTTCCGCACCTACATCCTGGTCTCGTTGGGCGCCGCCCTCTTCACCGTGCTCTCGCTCATCGCCTTCCCGGACTCCGACCCCGCCCGCGTGGCCGCGCAGGTGGTGGTGGGCATCGGCTTTCTGGGCGCCGGGGTGATCGTCATCTACGGGGGTACCCACGTGGTGGGCATCACCACGGCGGCCACCATGTGGGCCACGGCGGCGGTGGGGATGGCCTCCGGAGCGGGGTATTTTCTCACCGCGGGTTACTGCACGGGCATCGTCCTTCTGGTGCTCATCGCCCTTCCGTGGGTGGAAACGCGGATCATATCTCGCTTCCAGAGGAGGAGGCTCTACTTCACCGTGCGCTCACTCCCCAGGGAGGACCTGGTACAGGAGGTGCAGGGCGTCCTGGCTGCACACCACATCCCGCACATGTTGTTGAGGATGGAGAGCTGCAAGGCGGGGGAGGGGGAATGCATGCTCCTCCTCCGGGCCACGGTCTCCGGGAAGGTGGACCTCCTGAAGGTGGTCGAGGAACTGAGCGGGCTTACCGGCGTGACCTGGGTGGGCTTCGAGGAATGAGCGCCGCGAGGCGCGGAGGGTCGGAACGGACATGTCCATAGAGGAAAACCTGCGCCGGGTGAGGGAGCGCATAGCCCGGGCCGCCGCGAGGGCGGGAAGGGACCCCGCCGGGGTGGGGCTGGTGGTGGTCAGCAAGGGAAGGACGGTGGCGGAGATACGGGAGGTCCTCGCGGCGGGGCACCGGGTGCTGGGAGAGAACCGGGCCCAGGAGCTGCGGGAGAAGATGTCCTCCATCGCGGAGGACGTGGAATGGCACTTCGTTGGCCATCTGCAGACCAATAAGGTTAATATGGTGGTGGGGAAGGTGAGGCTCATCCATTCCCTGGACAGCCTGAAGCTGGCGGAAGCCGTCTCCTCTCGGGCATGCCGCCTGGGGACGGTGCAGGAGGTCCTGGTACAGGTCAACATCTCCGGAGAGGACAGCAAATTCGGAGTGGCCCCCGAGGAGGCGCGGGGGTTGCTGGAGAGGCTGGTCGAGCTCCCGGGGTTGCGGGTGAGGGGCCTTATGACCATAGCCCCCCTCTGGGCGGAGGGGGAAGAGGCCCGGCCTTATTTCAGGCGACTGCGGGAGTTGAGGGACGAGTTGAAGGAGGACTTCCCGGCAGTGGACCTGAGCTGTCTGAGCATGGGTATGACCCAGGATTACGAGGTAGCGGTGGAGGAAGGAGCCGATCTGGTCCGAGTGGGCACGGCCGTCTTCTCGGGTTAAAATCTTCATGGGAGGTATGCCATGGCTGGATTCTTTCGCAAGGCCCTGATCTACCTGGGGCTGGTGGAGGACGACGAGTTCGAGGACCTGATGGAATACGAGGAGGCCGAGGTCCCGGAGGCCCCTCCCTCCCGGCGCTCCATGCGCGAGGAGGCCAGGGTATCCTCCCTGCAGCCCGTGCCGAACCGTCAGGTGAGGGTGCACATGGTGGAGCCGAAGTCCTTCAACGACGCCGAACAGATCGGCCAGAAGTTCAAGGCGGACATACCGGTGATCATCAACCTACAGCAGGCGGACCCTGAGCTGGCCAAGAGGCTCATAGACTTCGCCAGCGGGCTCACCTACGGGCTCGACGGGGGGATACAGCGCGTCGCCGACCGGGTGTTCCTCCTCACACCGCACAACGTGGAGGTCTCCGCCGAGGATAAGCGCTGGCTCCGGGAGAGGGGCTTCTTCAACCAGTTCTGACCGCAAAGCCCGGAGCTCGCCAACGTCCGGGACGGGCGGCAGGCGGTGGAGTGGGATCTATCTTGTTTTATACGTTCCAAACGAGGTGCGCATGGCCAGGATAGCTTTTATCGGGGGCGGGAGGATGGCCGGGGCCATGCTCTCCAGGCTCGTCGGTTCCGGTTGGTGCCGCGGTGAGGATGTCGTGGTCTCCGACGTCGACCGGCGGAAGCTCGAGGACCTGGCGGCGGAATACGGCGTCGCCGTGACCACGGACAACCGGGAAGCGGCGGCCGGTTCGCAGACGCTGGTCCTGGCGGTCAAGCCCCAGCAGCTCGACGGGGTGCTGGAGGAGATAGCGGGAGTGCTGCACCCCGGCCAGCTCATCGTCTCCATCGCCATGGGCAAGTCCACGCGCCACATCGAGGGTAGGCTCCCGGAGGGCTTGCCGGTGGTGCGGGTCATGCCCAACAACCCGGCCATGGCCGGGGCCGCGGTGTCGGTCATCAGTCCGGGAAGGCACGCCCGCGAGGAGGACCTGGAGCGGGTGAAGGAGATCTTCGGTCTGCTGGGCGAGGTCTATCAGGTAGACGAGGCCTACCAGGACGCGGCCATGGCCGTCTCGGGATGCGGGCCTGCCTATTTCTACCTCGTCGCCGAGGCCCTCGCCGACGCCGGGGTGAAGCTGGGCCTGGACAGGGAACTGGCCCTGAGGCTGGTGGCGGGCACCATGCTGGGCGCCGCCCAGATGCTCCGCCTCTACGATTACGGACCCTCGAGGTTGAAGGACATGGTGGCCTCGCCGGGCGGGTCCACCATCATGGCCCTGGAGGCCCTGGAGGAGGGTGGTTTACGGGCCGCCTTCTTCAAAGCCGTGGAGGCCGCCTACCGGAGGGCCAAGGAGGTGTGAGTTGCGGCTGCTGGGGGAGGTCCTTTGGTGGGCGCTTTTCGTCTATATGTGGTTGATCATATGCCGGGTGCTCATAAGCTGGCTTCCGGTGCGCTGGCCCCGCGGGCTGCGCCCCATGGTGGTGCTGGTCTACGACCTCACGGAACCGGTCCTCTCCGGCTTGAGAAGGGTCATACCCGCCATACCACTGCGGGGCGGAGCCGCACTGGACGCGTCACCCTTCGTGGCCGTCTGCATCATCGCCCTGCTGCATTGGATAATCTCGTTGTTATTGAGATAGATACTGTAGACGATAAAGATGATCGGGTACCGTGAGGCGCTCTGGTTTGAGGAATACGGGGAGGACCCGGAAACGGGAGACGGTGGGTGGTTAAAAGGAGGCGGTTGAATTGGCTATCGGCCCCATGGATATCCATCACAAGGAATTCAGCACCGTGCGCGTGGGCGGATACAACAAGGAGGAGGTGGACTCCTTCCTGGACATGGTGGCGGACGAGCTGGACCGGCTGCTGCACCGCAACCAGGAGCAGGCCGAGCTCATCGAGAGCATGCGGGAGAAGGTTGCCCAGTTCGATTCCATGCAGCAGACCCTGCAGAACGCCCTGATCAACGCCCAGAGGAGTGCGGACAACATCGTCCAGGAAGCCAGGATGCAGGCCGAGGCGCAGCTCAAGGAGGCCCAGGAGAAGAGCCTGCGCATGCTGGAGGAGGCCAAGGCGGAGAGGGAGCGCATACTGCAATCCTTCGCCGGGATACGGGAGCAGGTGTTGAGGTATATCGCCACTATAAGGGAGATGTTGGACAGGAACCAGGGACTAATACGGGAATACGAGGCGCGCCTGGCCTCCGCCGAGGTCCGCGAGGCGGTGGTCGAGAGGCCAATAGCCGCCGGCGTAGAGGCTCCTGTGCCGCCTCCCCAGCCGGTTGCCGCACCGTCGGGCGTACCGGAACCGGAGGCGTTTGAGACACCGGCCCGCAGTGTGGGGGAAACGGCACCCGTAACCCCGGTCATGGAGGCTGCGCCCCAGGCGCCCCCCGTAGAGACGGTCCCTCCCCTCCGGGAGGAGAAGGCGCCCCCCGCCTTCGCGGCGCCGCCTTCCAGGCCGGAATCGGCCCCGGAGTCGCGGCCGGAACCCCAACAGCCCAGGCCCTCGGTGACCCCGGAGCAGGAGATGGAGATGTTGGAACGTTCCCTCAGGAAGGAGAAGAAGGAGGAACCGGCGCCTCCGCCCCCGGAGCCGCAGCGGGAGGAGAAGCATTTCTTCTGGGAATAAGGATGTGAGAGGGAAAAGGACGGGATCTTTAGAGGGTTGCGTCGGCGACGCGCGGGAGGGGAGCTCAAGAATCCCGTCAATCGAGCGTGTATGGGTATGTCGGGCCGGCCCACGGCTCCAGTAGAAGAGAAGGCCTCCGCGGACCGCAGGCGGAGACCTTGTCCTCTGGGAGCGGACGGGGGTGACTCGCGGTTCCGGTAGCCACGGATCTCAGAACCTGGCAGGGCGACTACGGAATAGCGGCTTTTAATAGTTAAAAGATTACTATTTAATGGTTATATATGCTGAGAGCCGGGCTTCCACCTCCTGGGTGGAGATTCCCCTCACCAGGATGGTCTTGTTGCGCGAGGCCGTCCCGCGTATCAGTTCCAGTTCGGATACCGCCTTACCCAGCATCCTGGCGAGGAGCCGCAAGGCCTCGCGGTTTGCCTTTCCCCTCTCCGGAGTCGCGTGAAGGGCGAGGACCAGCCGTCCCTCCCGCACCTCCAGCGGACCGCTGCGGGAGGAACCGGGACGTACCCTCAGCTCGATGAGCACCCCGTCGTCACAGGGCCTGAGAGGGGAGGCATTTCCTTCCATGAGGACGATTATAGGCCATTCAACGCTTCCGGTCGGCTACTTTCGCCGGACCGCAAATCAGCCGGCGCACGGCAGGGGTAGCGAGGCCACCCTCACTCGCCCGTAGGCGCCTCCCACCTTAGATGACCGCGGACCTTCCCCGGAGGAAGGGACTCCGCATGGGGGCACAGTTCCGGAACGTGGATGCCGTTCCCCACCGCGCACACCGCGGCGTTTCTGTTGCGCCCCGCCGGTCCGCGTGATAATAATGGAGCAAAATAGCCGGAGGATACGGAGTGAGGACGGTATGGACTACCGATCGACGCTGAACCTGCCGCGTACGGAATTCCCCATGAAGGCCGACCTGCCGCGCCGCGAACCGGAGATACAGCGCTTCTGGAAGGAAATGGATATCTACCGCCGGGTCCTGGACAAGAACCGGGGGCGGCCTTCCTTCATCCTCCATGACGGGCCTCCTTACGCCAACGGTGATATCCACCTGGGTACGGCCCTGAACAAGATACTCAAGGACATCATCGTCAAGTACAAGAGTATGCGGGGCTACTTCTGCCCCTACGTGCCGGGCTGGGATTGCCACGGACAGCCCATCGAACACGAGGTGGAGAAGAGGCTGGGAGAGGATAGGGGAAAGCTGGACGTCATGGAAGTCCGTAAGCGCTGCCGTGAGTACGCCCTGCATTTCGTGGAGCGGCAGTCCTCCCAGTTCCAGCGCCTGGGGGTGCGTGGGGATTTCGAGAACCCCTACCTTACATTGAGGCCCGCCTACGAGGCGGTGAACATACGCGTGCTGGGCGAGCTGGCCCGCAGGGGCCTGGTATACCGCAGCCGTAAGCCCATTCACTGGTGTCCACGATGCATGACCGCCCTGGCCGAGGCGGAGCTCGAATATCGCGAAAAGACCTCCCCCTCCATATACGTGAGGTTCCCCCTCCTGGACCCCGTCCCGGGTCACGAGGGCCGGGAAGCGGCCGTGGTTATCTGGACCACCACCCCCTGGACCCTCCCGGCCAACGTGGCCGTGGCTCTGCACCCGGAGATGGAGTACGTGCTCTTGGAGGCCGGAGGCTCGGTCCTGCTGGTGGGGGAGCCACTCCTGGAGGGGGCACTGCGGGACATGGGGCTGGAGGAATACCGGGAACTGGGGCGGCTTCCCGGTAAGAGGCTGGAAGGCCTCAAAGCGAGGCATCCCTGGAGGGAGAGGCCTTCCCTCTTGGTGGTATCCGAGTTCGTGACCACGGAGCAGGGGACCGGGGCGGTGCATATAGCCCCGGGTCATGGTGAGGAGGACTATCAGGTGGGGTTGGAATACGGCCTCCCCATGCCCATGCCCGTAGACGACAGAGGCCGTTTCACCTCCGAGGCCCCGGAGTTCGAGGGGCTGTACATCGATGATGCCAACCCGAGGATAACCGCGGACCTGCGCAAAAGAGGCCTGCTCCTGGGGGAGGGTGAGTTGAGCCATCCCTATCCCCACTGCTGGCGGTGCAAGGGCCCGGTAATCTTCCGCGCCACCCCTCAGTGGTTCGTGGGGGTGGACCGTGAATACGAGGGTTCCACCCTGCGCAAGAGGTGCCTGGAGGCTGTGGAGGGGGTGAAGTGGATTCCCGGCTGGAACATCCGCCGCATGGTGGGGATGCTGGAGAGCAGGCCCGACTGGTGCATATCCCGGCAGAGGGCCTGGGGGGTCCCCATCCCGGCCTTCTATTGCCTGAACTGCGGCCGGGAGCTTATGACCCCGGAGACGCTGCGGAAGGCGGAGGAGCTTCTGGCCTCCGAGGGGTCCGACGCCTGGTTCCTTCGGGAAGCGGAGGAGATCCTGGGGCCTGGTTTCCGCTGTCCGGAATGCGGCGGGACGGAATGGCGCAAGGAGACGGACATCCTGGACGTATGGTTCGAGTCCGGGGTCAGCCACGAGGCCGTGCTCCTGCAGTGGGAGGACCACTACTGGCCCTGCGACATGTACCTGGAGGGGAGCGACCAGCACCGGGGGTGGTTCCAGACCTCGCTCCTCACCGCGGTGGGGACGCGGGGGGAACCGCCTTACCGCTCCGTGCTCACCCACGGCTTCGTGGTGGACGGGGAGGGCCGCAAGATGTCCAAGTCCCTGGGCAACGTCATAAGCCCCCTGGAGATATGCGACAGGCTGGGCGCGGACATCCTGCGCCTGTGGGTGGCGGCGGCGGATTACACGGTGGACATCCCCGCATCGGGAGAGATCTTCGACCGGCTTGTGGAGGCCTACCGACGCATTCGGAACACCCTGCGCTTCCTTCTGGGGAACCTCTACGATTTCCGTCCCGGCGAGGACGACGTCCCCCCGGGGGAGATGGAGGAGCTGGACCGCTGGGTCCTCTCCCGGCTGCAGAGGCTGGTGAGCAGGTGCACCCAGGCCATGGACTCCTATCAGCTGCATGTGCTCTTCCATTCCCTCCACAACTTCTGCGCCGTGGACTTGAGTGCCCTGTACCTGGACATGCGCAAGGATTGCCTGTATACCTTCGCTGCCGGTTCGCGGGCCCGACGCTCCGCCCAGACGGCGCTGTACAGGCTGTTGAGGGCCATAACCCTGCTCATGGCCCCCGTCCTCTGTCACACGGCGGAAGAGGTGTGGCAGGCCATGCGCGCGGAGGGGGATCCGGAGAGCGTGCAGCTCGCCGACTGGCCGGAGGTGGACGAGGGGTTGCAGGACCCCGCCCTGGAGGACGTCTTCGAGGGACTGCTGCGGTTGCGCGAGCAGGTGACCAAGGCCATCGAGGAGAAGAGGGGCACCAAAGAACTTGGCACCTCGCTGGAGGCCATGGTGAGGCTCACCCTGCCCCGCTCGTGGGAGGAAGTGGTGGAGCCCAGGAAAGACCTGCTGCCCACCCTCTTCATAGTCTCCCATGTGGAGGTGCGCTACGGGTCGGGGGAGGAGATTAAGGTGGAGGTCGAGCGGGCACCGGGTCGGAGGTGCTCGCGGTGCTGGAACTACCGTCCCTCGGTGGGAAGCGATTCCGCCCATCCGGAGATCTGCGACCGCTGCCTCCCGGTGGTGAAGGCGGCAGAAGGGTGAGGGTTCACGGCGGGAAGGGGCTTCGCCAGGCGCGAGAGAGCACCGTTTCGGGGTTGTCGGCTCACGAAAATGGTGCATAATATTAGGGATAAACCGTTGGGTCGGACCGGAGGACAACGATCGACTTATGAACAAGAAGAAGATGGCCGCCTTCAAGAAGATCCTGCTCCGCGAGAAGGAGATACTGGAGAAGCAGTACCGCGACCTGGAACAGGGCAACCTGCTCGCCTCCCAGTCGGACTTCTCGGGCGAGATGCCCTTCGAGGAGGAATACGCGGCCAGCGGCACCAGCACCTTCGAGCGGGAGAGGGACCTATCCCTCTCCGAGAACGTGAAGGACCTCCTCCAGAAGGTCAACGAGGCGCTGGAGCGCATCGAGAACGGGACCTACGGGATCTGCGAGATGTGCGGCCTCCCCATACCCGAAGAGCGCCTCGAGGCGCTTCCCTACGCCAACCTCTGCATATCTTGCAAGCAGAAGGAAGAACAGGCTATGCGCTGATGGCGGCCACGACCGCCGCCGCCCTGGCCGCGGATCAGGCCAGCAAGGCGCTGGTACGCCGATTCCTTCCCCCGGGAAAGAGCCTGGATTGGGGACCCTTCTCCCTGCGGCAGGTTCGCAACCCGGGAACCGCCTTCGGGTTGATACGGGGACAGTCCCTACCGTTCTTCCTGGGCAGCGTGGCCCTGCTTCTGGTGCTCCTCCTGGTTCTCTGGAGGTTCCGAGGCACGGAGGGGAGAGCCTTCACCGCGGCCCTGGGCTTGATAATCGGGGGGGCCCTGGGTAACATCATCGACAGGATGTTCCTGGGGGCGGTGGTCGATTTCGTAGACCTCCGTTTCTGGCCGGTATTCAACCTGGCGGATACGGCCATAGTCCTGGGGGTGGGAACGGCCCTCGCGCTGGTGATCCGGGACGTGTGGAGGGAGGGGAAGGACGCGGCGCGGGGTTGAGGTCCAAGGCTCAGTTGTGGCGCCACACACCGGCATAGGCGAACCGAAGGAGAAACATTGCGTCCCGAACTCTTCAAGATAGGCCCCCTGACCGTCCATTCCTACGGCTTTTTCCTCGCCCTGGCCTTCATCGTGGGCATGCTGGTGAGTTTTATGTACCTGCGGCGTAAGTTCCTCGACGCCTACGTGGTCTTCGAGCTGGTCCTGGCCGCCGCCGTGGGAGGGATAGTGGGGGCCCGGCTCTTCTACGTCTTGGGCCACTGGAGAGAGTTCTCCGACCGCTGGTGGGAGGCCTTCAAGTTCTGGAACGTGCAGGGGCTGGTGTTTTACGGCGGCTTCATCCTGGGCATACTGGCCGCCGTGGCCGTGGTCAGGCTGAGGGGCGTCTCCGTGGGACAGGTCCTGGATTCGGGTGGGCTGGCCGTCCCCGCCGCCCTGGCCGTCGCCCGCGTGGGATGCTACCTAAACGGGTGCTGTTTCGGGAAGAGCTCCGGCCTCCCCTGGGCGGTGACCTTTCCCCTGCGTACCCAGATGGAGATGGGCATGCCCCGCAATCCCGTCCACCCCACCCAGATCTACGAACTGCTCATGGACCTGGGCATCTTCGTCATACTCCTCGCCGTACACCGGCGTTTCCGCTACCGCGGCGAGATAATGCTCTCCTTCATCATGCTCTACGCGGTGGCGCGGTTCTCCAACGAGTTCTTCCGCTATCACACCCAGTCCGGGGCCAACCTCTTCTTCCAGGCGCTGAGCGCCGCGGCCTTCCTGGCCGCTGGACTGGTCCTGGTTTTCCGGAGAAGGCTGCTTGCCGAGGACAGGTGACTTGCGCGTCTTCAACTTCACCGTAGACCCGGGAGATGCCGGCAAGAGGCTGGACGTATTCCTCACCGAGCGGACCGGCCTCACCAGGAGCAGGGTCCAGGAGCTCATCGCCGGTGGGAAGGCCAGGGCGGGAGGCGAGGCCAGGGATAAACATTATCGGGTACGCTGCGGCGAGGAGGTCGTCCTGGAGCTCCCGCCGCCCGAACCTGCAGGGCCGAGGCCGCAGGACCTGGGCATCCGGATACTCCATGAGGACAGCCACCTCGCGGTGGTCTCCAAACCGGCGGGCATGGTGGTCCATCCCGCCGCCGGACACCGGGAGGGGACCCTGGTAAACGCCGCCCTCTTCTCGCTGCGCGGGCTCTCGGGGGTCGGCGGCGTGGAACGCCCGGGCATCGTCCATCGCTTGGACCGCGACACCTCGGGCCTTCTGGTGGTGGCCAAGGACGACCGTGCCCACCTGCTCCTGCAGGAGTTGGTGAGAGAGCGTAACCTGAAACGCCTCTACCTTGCCCTGGTGCACGGAGTGCCTGCCTCCCCGCTGGGAACGGTGGAAGCCCCGGTGGGCAGGGATCCCCGGGACCGCAAGAGGATGGCCGTCACCTCGCGCGGAAGGCCCTCGGTGACCCATTTTCGGGTGCTGGAGGACTTAAGAGTGGCATCGTTACTGGAGGTGGAGCTGGTCACGGGGAGGACGCACCAGATAAGGGTGCACATGTCCTATATCGGACACCCGGTGGTGGGGGACGAAACCTACGGCAGAAAAGGGAGGCTGGAGAGGGAGCTGGGGCTCTCCCGGCAGTTCCTGCACGCCTACCGCCTGCGTTTCAACCACCCCTTCACCGGGGAGGAAATGGAATTCGAGGACCCACTGCCTGGGGACCTGGCCGGAGCCCTGGAACGATTGCGCGACATGACCTCCTGAATGCTTCCCCCGTCACTGCCGTTCCGGCCGCGGCTCACCTTTGGGACTTCGGGCAAAAGGAGCCTGCATCCTCGCGGATATCGAGTACCCGCGGGTAACCTTTTACGGCCCACGCGGCACCGTTCGCCCCCCGAAAGGTCACGTTCTCGGGGAACGTCTCAACCTCCATGTGGATTGTGAGGATAGTTTATGTAGAAAGGAGGCGAAATGTGCCGGCGTCCCGCGAAGAGCAAGGCAGCCATATATAACGGCACATCAGGAAGCCTGGTAAGGATCCAGCTGCTGACCCTCTTCCACCGCAACCCCGGGATGAAGGGCACCGCCGTCGAGCTGGCGGAGGCCATAGGGAGGGACCCGGATGCGGTGGAAGAACAGGCGCGCAAGCTAGCCCAGCTGAGGATCCTTGAGGAAGTGAACGAGGAAGGAGGCTCGTCCTACCGTTATCTCCCTCCCCGGAGCATCCCCGGCGTCAGTGGCCTCCGGCGCTCCGGTGCCCTGGAGTACAACTGACGGGCGAAGGGAAGGCCCAGGAGGAGGAAGGCCGGCGGGCCCTCATTCCCCGTCCTCTCGGGAGAGAAATTCGGGATCCAGCTCCAGGAGCTGTCTTTCCAGTTCCTGGATGAGACGGTCCAGGTTCCGGCGTCGCTCGAGCAGCGCCCGGCGCCGGGATTCCAGCTCCTCGCGCAGGTCTCCGGCGCTCGTCCGGGTGGGGCAGACGTCCGTGAAGGGGCACCAGGGACAGATGGGGTTGGGGTTGGGCGGGAACTTTCCCGCTCGGATACCCTCCGCCACGCGGGAGAGTCGCGCTCGCACGTCCAGAAGCGAGTCCTCGTCCCGCGGGGAGGTGGTGAACCTCTGGTTGATCAGGAGGTAATAGAAAGTGAGCTTGGCGGGGGTTATCCCCCATAGCTCGCGGCAGGCCATCTGGTAGATGGGAAGCTGGAGGTCCTCGCGCAGGCGCCTCAACTCGGGGAGCCTCCGGTTGGTCTTGTAGTCGATGACCTCGTAACTTCCGTCGGGATGACGGTCCACCCGGTCGATGACCCCGGTGAGCAGGTATCCGTCCATGGGTATCTCGAAGCGCTGTTCCACGGCCACCGGGAGGCGGAAATGGTCCCGGTTGCGGAGGTAGAAGGACTCCAGGACCTCCCTGGCGTGGGACAAGAAGCTCCTCTCCTCCTCCTCGTCGGCGTATCCCTCGCTCTCCCAGCATTCCTCGAGGCGGGTCAGGAGTTCCTCCAGGGAAGGGGGTTCGGGGACGTCGCGCCCGTAAAACCATTCCAGGGCGGCATGAAGGCTCCTCCCGAAGGAGAGGTAGGGCGACGGCGGGACCTCCAGTCCGTCCACGTACTGGAAACGGTAAGCGAGGGGGCACCTCTCATAGGTGCTCGCGGCCGTGTAGCTCAGCCTTAACTCCACTCTTGTCCTCCGTGCTCACTCGGGCTCAGGTGCGGCAATGTCCCGCCCTCTTTGCCTTCCCTTACCCGCACTCCGTCATCAATCTTCGCGGCGACCGCTCCACGCCCCTTTCCCTTCCGGGCAAGGGGTGTGTCGTAGGCGAAGGTTATAATAACCTAAGCCCGGGGCGAGCCGGAAATCCGCCGCGCGGGCGGCGAGGTCGGAGGTAGAAGACCCCCGGGGCTCCAGGAGGGCTGGGTGCCCGTCATATCCCCAGCGCTGCAGGCAGTGGGTGACCGGGAGGCGGGAGGTGAAGGTTGGGAGTACCCTTCGCGCATCTGCATAACCACACCGAGTATTCCATGCTCGACGGCGCAGCCCGCATCCCCGAGATGCTGGAGGCCGCCGTGGGGATGGGCTATGAGGCCCTAGCCATCACCGACCACGGTGGGATGTACGGGGTCATACCCTTTTACCGCAAGGCGCTGCAGATGGGCGTCAAGCCCATCCTGGGGGTGGAGGCCTACCTGACCGCCGGATCCCGCTTCGACCGCCGGCCGGCCAAAGAGGACCCCAACTATCACCTACTGTTGCTGGCCGAGGACCGGGAAGGATACCGCAACCTCATGAAACTGGTCACCCTCTCCTTCATGGACGGCTATTATTACAAGCCGCGCATGGACAAGGAGATCCTGCGGGAGTACCGGGGTGGCGTCATAGCCTTGTCCGCATGCATCAAGGGAGAGATAGCCGCCCGTCTTCTGGAGGACGACTACGAGGGGGCGAAGAGGGCGGCGCGCGAATACCTCTCCATCTTCGGGGATGGCAATTTCTACCTGGAGCTCATGGACCATGGCCTGCCCGAGGAGAAGAAGGTCAACCCCGGCCTGGTGCAGCTGGGGGAGGAGCTGGGCATAGGCCTGGTGGCCTCCAACGACCTGCACTACGTGCGCCGGCAGGACCACCTCCACCACGATGTGCTCCTGTGCATCCAGACCAACTCCACCCTGGACCAGGAGGACCGCCTCAGGTTCTCCAGCGACCAGTTCTATCTCAAGAGCTACGAGGAGATGCGCACTCTGTTCGCCGACCGGCCCGAAGCCCTCTCCAACGCCGCGGAGATAGCCGAGCGCTGCAACGTGGAGCTGGAGTTCGGGAGATACCTGCTCCCCAAGTACAAGGTCCCGGAGGGATACGACCTGGACGGTTACCTGGAGAAGCTGGCCTGGGAAGGCCTGCGGAAGAGGTATCCGGAGGTCACGCCGGAGCTGGAGGAGAGGCTGCGCCACGAGCTCTCGGTGATAAAAGACATGGGTTTTTCCGGTTATTTCCTCATCGTCTGGGACTTCATCAGGTTCGCCAAGGAGCAGGGCATAATCGTGGGGCCGGGAAGAGGCTCGGCCGCCGGGTCGCTGGTCTCCTACTGCCTGGGGATCACCACCGTGGACCCCATACGTTACGACCTCCTCTTCGAGCGCTTCCTCAACCCCGACCGCCGGACCATGCCGGACATCGACATCGATTTCTGCTACAAGCGCCGCCCGGAGGTCATCGAGTATGTGGCCCGGAAGTACGGTAAGGACCGCGTAGCCCAGATAGTGACCTTCTCCACCATGGCGGCGCGTGCGGCCATCCGCGACGCGGGAAGGGTGTACAACCTGGAATACGGCAAGGTGGACCGCCTGGCCAAGATGGTCCCCGAGCAGCAGAACATCACCATCGACAGGGCCCTGGAGCTCTCTCCCGAGCTGAGGGAGGCCTATGAGGGAGACGAGTTGGCCAGGAAGATCATCGACACCGCCCGCAAGCTGGAGGGCATCACCAGGCAGGACTCCATCCACGCCGCGGGGGTGGTGATAGCCGACGACGAGCTCTCCAGCTACACTCCCCTCCAGAGGCGCGGCCCCGAGGAGGAGGTGGTGACGCAGTACGACATGGAGGCCATCCAGGCCATCGGCCTCCTGAAAGTGGACTTCCTGGGATTGCGCACCCTCACCGTCATCAGCGACACCCTGGACAACATCCAGAGGCGACGGGGCATCCGCCTGGACCTGGACGAGCTCCCCCTGGACGACCCGCGCACCTTCGAGCTCCTGCAGAAAGGGGATACCGTGGGTGTGTTCCAGCTGGAGAGCCCAGGCATGCGTTCCCTGCTTCAGGACCTTAAGCCGGAGCGCTTCGAGGACCTCATCGCCGTCCTGGCCCTCTACCGCCCCGGCCCCCTGCGCAGCGGGATGGTCAAGGATTACGTCGACCGCAGGCACGGAAGGGTCCCGGTGACTTACCTGCACCCGGACCTCGAACCCATCCTCGAGCAGACCCGGGGAATCTTCATCTACCAGGAACAGGTCATGCGCCTGGCGGTGGAGCTGGCCGGGTACTCCATGGCTGAGGCGGACGGGCTGCGGGCGGTGGTGGCCAAGAGCAAAGCGGAGGAGATGAAGTTCCACCGCGACAAGTTCATAGGCGGGATGGTCTCCAAGGGCTATCCGCGTTCCCTGGCCGAGAAACTCTTCGACCTCATAAGCCATTTCGGCGAATATGGGTTCAACAAGAGCCATTCCACGGCCTACGCGGTCATCTCCTACCAGACCGCCTTCCTCAAGGCCCACTATCCCCAGGAGTTCATGGCCGCCCTGCTCTCCAGCGTCACCGGGAACAAGGACAAGGTGCAGGTCTTCGTCAACGAATGCCGCAAGATGGGCATACGCGTCCTCCCGCCGGATATCAACGAGAGTTACAAGGAGTTCACGCCGGTGGACGAGGGAATCCGCTTCGGGCTGGCCGCCATCCGCAACCTGGGAGAGGCTCCCGCCGAGCGCATTATCGCCGTGCGCCGGGAGGGAGGGCCCTTCCGTTCCCTCATGGATTTCTGCCTACGCGTGGGACAGGGCGTGGTGAACAAGAGGGCCTTGGAGAGCCTGATAAAGAGCGGGGCCTTCGACTTCCTGGGCTATTCGCGCAACCATCTCCTGAAGACCTATGAGAGGGTGGCGGACCTGGCGGCGGAGAAGCTCCGCCACCGGGAGGAAGGGCAGCACAGCCTCTTCGAAGCGGCGGGAGGAGAGGAGGAACCCGACCCCGTCGAGACCCAGCCCCCGCTGGAGGAACTGCCCCGGGACCAGCTTTTGGCCTACGAGAAGGAGATGCTGGGGATATACGTCACCGATCATCCTCTCATGCAGTACAGGGAGGCCCTGGAGCGCCAGGTGGAGAGCGAGATCGCCGACCTGGCAGGACTGGGTGACGGTGCCGTGAAGTGGATAGGGGGTATCATCACCAGCAAGACGCAGCGCATCACCCGCAAGGGAGAGCTGATGGCCAGCCTGGCCCTCGAGGACCTCACCGGAAGGGTGGAGGTGACCGTCTTCCCGGCCCTTTACCTGCAGCACCGCGAGGCGCTCCGGGAGGACAACATCATATGCGTGAGGGCCAGGGTGGAGTCCAGGTCGCGAACGGAGTCCAGGGAAGGCGAGGAGGAGGCGGCTACCCTCCGGGTGGTGGCCCTGGAGATCGCCGAGCCGCGTTTGAAGGCACCCGAGGAATGCGACCTCTTCATCCGCCTGGAGGACGGCCACGTGGAACCGGAGACCATGGACCGCCTGAAGGACATACTCTCACGCCATCCGGGCGGAACCCCGGTGAAACTGGAGCTGCGCTGTGGGGATTCCCTCCGGGTCTTCAAGCTCCCCGAGGGCCTGTGCGTCAATCCCGACGGCTCTCTATACGCGGAGGTTCTCTCTCTGCTGGGCGAGGGATGCATAACCCTGCGCTGAGGATGATGCCGGGATGCACGCTCCCGTGTACAATTATCTATACCCGTGGACTGAGGGCACTGCGGGTGAGTGTGAGGCGGAAGCGAACGGAGAGGGCGGGATGAAAGTCTGGAACAGCGAGGACTACGGGAACCTGGAGGAGCTCCGGAGGGCCCTGGGCTGGGACTACTGGTTGGAGGGGGGCCCTCTCGAGGAGGTCCGTTCCATCATCGACAGGGTGAGGCATGAAGGCGACGCCGCGCTTGTGGACCTCACCGCGAAACACGACGGCGTGGACCTGGCCAAGGTCGGCCTGAGGGTCACCGAGTCGGAATTGCTGGCCTCGCGGGAAAAGGTGGAGCCCGGCTTCGTGGACGCCCTGCGCGTGGCGGCGAGGACCATCACCGCTTTCCACCGTCGCCAGGCCTGGGAATCCCAGTTTTGGGATTCCGAGGAGGGTGCACGGGTGGGACAGATGTACCGTCCCCTCCGCCGGGTAGGGGTCTACGTGCCCGGCGGGAACGCCTCCTACCCCAGCACGGCCCTGATGACCGTCATCCCCGCTCAGGTGGCCGGCGTGGGGGAGATCGCGGTGTGCGTGCCCCCGGGAAAGGGGGGTGAGATCAATCCCTACACCCTCTACACCCTGCATCACCTGGGGGTCAAGGAGGTCTACAGGGTCGGCGGCGCGCAGGCGGTGGCCGCCCTGGCCCTGGGCACGGAGAGCATCGGACGGGTGGAGAAGATCGTCGGTCCCGGGAACATCTACGTGACCCTGGCCAAGCGCGAGCTCTTCGGGCTGGTGGGAATCGACATGCTGGCCGGGCCCAGCGAGCTGGTCATACTGGCCGACGATAGCGCCCGCCCGGAACTGGCGGCGAGGGAGATGGCCGCCCAGTTGGAACACGGGGGAGGCGCGAGGGCCTGCCTGGTGAGCCCCAGCCGGAAGGTCATAGAGGAGGCGGAGAGGGAACTGGAGGTGTGCCTGCGCAGGGATGCAGGATGGACCGAGCCGCAGGCGGTGTTGGTGAGGGACCTGGAGGAGGGAACACGCCTGGTGGATGTCCTGGCTCCCGAGCACTTGCTCATCGACACACAGGACCTCACCGGGACCCTCAGCCACATCCACAACGCGGGAGCGGTCTTTCTGGGACACGACTCCACAGTGGCCATGGGGGATTACGCCGTGGGGACCAATCACGTGCTTCCTACCAAGGGAGCGGCGAGATACGCTTCGCCGCTGGGAGTCTACGACTTCATCAAGCGTACCAACATCGTCTTCTCCAACCCCCGGGCGAACAGGAACCTGGCCTGGGTAGTGGAGACCCTGGCCCGGGTGGAAGGCCTGACGGAACACGCGGAGGCCATGCGGCGAAGGCTGGAGAAGGAGGGGGCATGAGCGAGCGCAGCTCCGTGGTGGAGCGGATCACGGGCGAGACGCGGGTGAGCGTGAACCTCCGCCTGGACGGAACCGGGGAGGTCGACGTATCCACGGGGATCGCCTTCTTCGACCACATGTTGACCCTCTTCGCCTTCCACGCGGGATTCGACCTCCGGCTGCAGGCGCGGGGTGACCTGGAGGTCGACCAGCACCACACCGTGGAGGACGTGGGCCTTTGCCTCGGGTCCGCCATCCGGGAGGCCCTGGGAGATAAACGAGGCATCCGGAGATACGGGTGGGCCCTCCTGCCCATGGATGAGGCCCTCTGCCTCACGGCGCTGGACATCAGCGGGAGGCCGCACCTCAGCTATGGAGTGGACCTGCCCGTGCAGCTCATATCGGACTTCGACCCCACATGCGTGCGAGAGTTCCTCCAGGCCCTGGTGAACCAGGGCGGCTTCACCCTGCACGTGCGGGGGATGGCCGGGGAAAACCCTCACCATATCCTGGAAGCGGTCTTCAAGGGTTTGGGGAGGGCTCTCCGCGAAGCAGTGCTGAGGGACGCGGGCATGGAGGTACCCTCCACCAAGGGATCGCTCTGAGCCCATCCCGGCAACCTTTCGATAAAGGGGCGGTGGTGCCGGCCCCCTCCTCGCGGAGGCGGACAAAGCGTGAACCTTCCCGAGGTTGTATGTCATAATCGGAGCGGCATCTTTCTCGTACCGCGGCCCTCTTCCGGGAGGTATGCATGATCGCCGTCGTGGATTACGGCATGGGAAACCTGCGCAGCGTGGAGAAGGCCTTCGCCTTCCTGGGGCACCGGGTCAAGGTCACCGGCGATCCCCGTGAGGTGGCCGCCGCCGAGGGCGTGGTGTTGCCCGGGGTGGGGGCCTTCGGGGATGCCGTGCGCGAGCTGGAGGAGAGAGGCCTGACCGGTGCCCTCATGGAGGTCCTCGAGGAGGACCGCCCCTTCCTGGGGATATGCCTCGGCTACCAGTTACTGTGCGGGGAGAGCGAGGAGAGCCCCGGAGCGAGGGGGTTGGGTTTCCTGCCCGGACGCGTGGTCCGCTTCGGGGAAGGCCTCAAGGTTCCCCATATGGGATGGAACGACGTGCATGTCCTGAGGCCTCATCCCCTTCTCGAGGGCATCGAGGACGGGACCTTCTTCTACTTCGTCCATTCCTATTACGTTCTCCCGGATAGGGAGGAGGACATACTCATGCGCACCGAATACGGGGTGAGCTTCGCCTCCGGTGCGGCGGTGGGTAAGGTGGCCGCCTTCCAGTTCCATCCCGAAAAGAGCTCCACGGCCGGGCTGCGCATCCTGGACAACTTCGCCCGCTTTTGCCGGGAGGGATGGCCGGAGAGTGGTTATCCCCGGGAGTGGTGAGGGTTGTTCCGCATCTATCCCGCGGTGGACATCAAGGGTGGCAGGTGCGTCCGCCTGGTGCGCGGAGACATGGAGAAGGAGAGGGTCTTTTCCGACCGCCCCTTGGAGATGGCCGTGCGGTGGCAGGAGGAAGGAGCCTCCTTCATCCACGTTGTGGACCTGGACGGTGCGGTGCAGGGCCACCCGGTGAACCTGGAGAGCATCCGGGAGATATTGCGCAGAGTGCGGATCCCCGTTCAAGTGGGAGGCGGGGTGCGTACCCTGGACGATGCGCGGAGGCTGCTGGACATGGGAGCGGCCCGGGTGATAATGGGGACCCGCGCCCTGGCGGACCCCGCCTTTCTGCGCCGCGCTGCGGAAGACCTGGGCGAGATGCTGGTGGTGAGCCTTGACATGCGGGGGAAGAGGGCGGCGGTGGGGGGCTGGACCAGAGAGCTGGAGCGACCGCTGGAGGAGCTGGTGGAGGAGCTGGCGAGCGGAGGCGTGACGAGGGTCCTGTACACGGACATACTCCGGGACGGCACTCTCGAGGGATATGCCGGGCACGTCCCCCGTGAACTGCTGGGTCGCGGTCTCGGCGTCATCGTCGCCGGAGGTATCTCCACGCGCCAAGACATCCAGCGCCTCAAGGAGCTCTCTTCCCTCGGGGTCGAGGGAGCGGTTGTGGGACGTGCCCTGTACGAAGGGAGAGTCTCCCTCCCGGAGATCCTGGACCTCGAGGAGGGGGACGGGAGATGATGGAGTGGGGGAAAAGGAGGCCCGGTGCCGTATGACCAGCCCCTCCTAGGGGCGGAGCGCGCTACCCATCCTAGAGGATGGCTCTGATTCGCGCCGGGCTGTGCATGGGCAGCAGCCCTGACGTGGACGACGTGGAGGGAGTAAAAGCAGGGAATCCCCGAGCTCCCGGCTGGGGCGAGGGGGGCTTGCCGTGAACCGGAGGAGAGGCGGACGTGCATACCAAGCGCATCATACCCTGCCTGGACGTGGACAAGGGAAGAGTGGTCAAAGGGATAAACTTCGTCCGGTTGAGGGATGCCGGCGATCCCGTGGAGCTGGGGGAGATATATGACCGCGAGGGGGCGGATGAGTTGGTGTTCCTGGACATCACCGCTTCCCACGAGGGCCGGGAACTGGTCTTTGACATGGCGGCCAGGGTGGCGGAAAAGGTCTTCATCCCCTTCACCGTGGGCGGGGGGATAAGGAACCTCGACGACATCAGGCGCATGCTGGCCACGGGTGCGGACAAGGTCTCGCTCAACACCGCAGCGGTGGAGAATCCCTCCCTGGTGGAGGCAGCCGCCGGCAGGTTCGGCTCCCAGTGCGTGGTGGTGGCCATCGACGCCAAGAGAAGAGATGGAAATTCCTGGGAGGTATACGTGCATGGGGGAAGGACCCCGACCGGCCTTGACGTCCTGGAATGGGCACGCCGCGTCGAATCGCTCGGGGCGGGGGAGATACTCCTCACCAGCATGGACCGCGACGGGACCAGGTCGGGTTACGACCTGGAACTCACCCGCGCGGTGGCTGAGGCGGTGCGCATACCGGTCATCGCATCCGGGGGAGCGGGCAGCCTGGAGCATCTGGCGGAGGTGATCATCGAGGCGGGAGCGGACGCCGTTCTGGCCGCCTCCATATTCCATTACGGGGAATACAGCATACGGGAGGCCAAGGAATTTCTCCGCCGGCGCGGGATTCCCGTTCGCCTGTGAAGGAAAGGGGCGCCACGGAAGCGGTTTACATGCGCGGAAGGCATGTGGTAGAAATAACATCTAAAGCGGCCTCTCGGGCTTTAACAGGCTGGAATGAGGCTCTTTAAGGCGGGAAGGCCTCGCTGGAGGCCGGAAAGAGGTAAGGGGGGTCGAATGAGATTTATGAAGGTCAGGACGTTCTTGATCCTTCTGGCGGTGGCCGCGCTGGCGGGTTCCTTGCTCGCCCTCGCGGGCTGCGGCGGCCAGGAGGGCGCCACGACAAAGGAACCCATAAGGATCGGGGTGGTTCTCTCCGAGAGCGGGGCCAATGAACCGCTGGGAAAGCCGGAACGCAACGCCATAGAGCTCTTCGTGGAGAGGCTCAACGCGAGCGGGGGCATTAAGGGTCACCCGGTGGAGGTGATCATCAAGGACGACCAGAGCGATTCCAACAAGGCACAGCAGGCGGTCATAGAGCTCCTGGAGCAGGAAGACGTGGTGGCGGTCATCGGCTCCAGCGGAACCGGCCCCACCCTGGCCATGAAGCAGGAGTGCACCAAGAGGCATATCCCTCAGGTATGCATGGCCGCCGGGGCGAACATCATGGAGGGGGATATAACCTGGATATTCCGCACCCCTCCCACCGCCACCGAGGCGGGCAAGAAGGCTCTCGAGTACATAAGCGAGGTCCTCAAAGTAAAGCGGGTGGCGCTGCTCTATGACACCAATGCCTTCGGGACTGACGGCAAGAACGTGGTGGAGAAGGAGGCATCCTCCTTCGGCCTGGAGGTGGTGGCCTCCGAGGGATACCAGACCAACGACACCGAGGAGACCATAGATACACATCTTACCAACGTTATGACCGCGAAGCCGGAGGTGATTCTGGTCTGGGGGACCAACCCGGGACCGGCCATCATCGCCAAGCGCATGCGTGACAAGGGCATCAACATCCCCTACGTGGGCAGCCATGGTATCGCCAACCAGCAGTTCATCCAGCTGGCGGGCGAGGCGGCCAACGGCGTGGTCTTCCCGGCCGGCAAGATGCTCATCTATCAAAAGGTCCTGGAACCCGGTTCCCCGGAGTATGAGTTCATAAAAGACTTCGACGAGGCCTACCGGGAGGCGTACGGGCAGCCCATCAACACCTTCGCCGGGCACGGCTGGGACGCCATACTCATCATCACCGAGGCGCTGAAGAGGGTGGGTCCGAGCGCCACCCCGGAGGAGCTTCGCGATGAGATCGAGAGGACTGAAGGCCTGGTGGGCACAGCAGGCATCTTCAATTACTCGGCTCGGGACCATAACGGCCTCTCGCCGGACGACCTTGTGATGGTGGAGATCGTGAACTCCCAGTGGGAGCCGGCCGGGCGTTAAGCCTAAGCCCATAGCGAGAAAGCGGCGGCGGGGAGGCTGGTTGGGAAGCCGGCCTCCCCTTTTTGGAACGCCGGCGCTGGGAAACCCGTTACTTTACCCCAGGGAACGGGGGTAAGGCCGGGGGAAAGGATTTTTCGCCGATGCTCGATTTTTTCAGGAATTGCCCCCAGTACCTGGCCAACGGCATGGCCAACGGATGCCTCTACATCCTGGTGGCCATGGGCTTCAACATCATCTACACCTCCACGGGGATCATCAACTTCGCCCAGGGAGAATTCTCCATGTTCGGGGGCCTCTTCGCCTACGCGCTGGCGGTCTCGGCCGGCCTTCCCATCCCCCTGGCCGCCGTGCTGGCCGTGCTGGCCACAGCGGCGATAGGGGGGGCCATGGAGAGGGTGATGATCTATCCGCTGCGCAGGGCGGGGGTCCTGACGGCCATCATCGCCACCATTGGAGCTTCCATATTCTTCAAGTCACTGGGGCGGGTCTTCTGGCCCAGTGAGGCCTATAAGGTCCCCGAGTTCACCCCGGGCACCTTCCGGCTTCCGGGAGCCACCGTCTCCAGGCAGTTCCTATGGGTGGTGGGGCTCACCGTAACCTGTGTCGTGCTGCTCTATTTCTTCTTCAACCGCACCAAGGCGGGGAGGGCCATGCGGGCATGTTCGGTCAACCGGCAGGCGGCCACCCTGGTAGGGATCAACGTATCCCGCATGTCCCTCTACTCCTTCATCCTGGCCGCGGCCCTGGGCGGGGCAGCGGGCCTTATAAGCTCCCCTTATGCCAGCTACGGCATGGGCCTGGAGATGGGGGTGAAGGGTTTCACGGCCTCTGTGGTGGGAGGTTTGGGCAACACCTTCGGGGCCGTGGTGGGAGGGTTGGTGCTGGGGCTCCTCGAGGAGCTCATTCCGGGGTTCCTCACCGTGGTGCTGGGCGTTTCCACGGGGTACAAGGGGGCGGTGGCGGCCGTGTTGCTCATCGTCGTGCTCCTCTTCCGGCCGCAAGGCCTCCTGGGGAGGGGTATGGTGGAGAAGGTTTGATGCCGGCTACGACGACTTGACGGCATGAAAAAAGGTCGGGCTTTCGGCGTGTTGGGATGAGGCGAGATGGTGAAGGGTTCGCGGGACGGCGGTGAATCCCTTAAAGGAGTATGGGCGGGGCGCGCGCTGGCATCCGCCGTGGAGACCGCGCGATCCCTCGTCCGCTCCTACTCCGTGTTTCTTGGGCTGGCCATCTTTTTGGGCCTCCTCCCCCTCTGGGCGGACCGTCTTTCCAAGCCCCTGGGCATACCCATCCTCATGGTCATGCGCCTGGTGGGGATATATACCATCGCCGCCGTGGGGCTGAACCTGCTCATGGGGTACGCCGGCCAGGTCTCCCTGGGACACGGGGCATTCTTCGGCATCGGTGCCTATACCTCGGCGCTGCTGTGCCTGAAGGCCAAGTTCCCGCCCTGGTTGGGAATCCCCGCGGCCGTTGTGGCCGCCGCCCTCATCGGCTTCGCCGTTGCGCCGGTGTTGAGATTGAAGGGCCATTACCTGGCCATGGCCACGCTGGGGCTGGGCATGGTGTTCTTCGTCTTCATGCGCGAGATGACCTGGCTCACGGGAGGGAACGACGGCCTACGGAACATACCCGCCCTCTCCCTGCCCGGACTGGCCGTGGGAGAGGGCAGGAACTACCTGCGCTCCGAGTACTTCTTCATTTGGGCGACCGCGCTTCTTGTGCTGCTCTTCTGCTTCAACCTGGTGCGCTCCCGTTCCGGGAGGGCCATGCGCGCCCTGCACCAGTCGGAGGTGGCTGCGGAGGTCATGGGGGTGGACGTCTCCTGGGAGAAGATAAAGGTCTTCGCCCTCTCCGCGTCCCTGGCCGGGCTGGCGGGCGGGATCTTCGCCCATATCCAGGGGTACATCGATCCCAACCTCTTCACTATCCTTCTCTCCATTCAGTTGGTGACCATGGTGGTGGTCGGGGGGATGGAGAGCATCTGGGGGGCGGTGGCCGGGGCGGGGGTCATTACCTTCATCCCCAAGGTGGTGGAAGCTATACCCAAGTGGCTGGGGGAAGTACCCCGATGGGTGGAGAAGTACAGCAACTACGAGGGCATCATCTTCGGGCTCATACTGGTGCTCACCATGATCTTCATGCCCTCGGGGATAACCAAGGGCCTGTCGGACATGATCCGCTTCCGTCGCAACCCATTCGTCAACCCGCTGCGCAGGAAGGGGCCGGAATGAGAGGGGCAACGTCATTGAGGTTAACGGCGGCATCGTGGAAGAAAGGGAGCGTACCGATCCCATGGAAGACATCCTTGTGGTCGAGGGGCTGACCAAGACCTTCGGCGGGCTGGCCGCGGTGAAGGAGGTCTCCTTCCGGGTGCGCCCGAACATCATCAAGGCCATCATCGGTCCCAACGGGGCGGGCAAGACCACCCTCTACGACTTGTTGACCGGCCTTTACCGCCCTGACGGAGGCAGCGCGGTCTTCATGGGCAGGGAGATACTTGGGCTGCCCCCGCACCGCGTCACCGCCCTGGGCATTGCCAGGACCTTCCAGACCGTGCGCATCTTTCCCGGGATGACGGTACGGGAGAACGTCATGGTAGGCCTGCATCACCGGACGCGTACCGGCATGTTCGCCTCGGCTTTTCGCCTTCCCAGGGCCCGCCGCGAGGAGTCCTGGATGTGGGAGGAATCCCTCGCCTATCTGGACATGGTAGGATTGGAGATGCAGGCGGACAACCTTGCTGGCTCCCTCCCCTTCGGCCAGCAGCGCCTTCTGGAGGTGGCCAGGGCCCTGGCCACATCGCCCCGGCTCGTCCTCCTGGACGAACCGGCCGCCGGGCTAAACGACTACGAGACCCGGGAGCTGGGGGAGGTCATCAGGCGCATAAGGGACGGTGGCGTGACCGTCCTCCTGGTGGAACACGACATGGGGCTGGTGATGAGCATCTCCGAGGAGGTCCTGGTCCTGGACCACGGGGAGGTGATCGCCGAAGGCACTCCCGAGGAGGTGCGCAACGACCCGCGGGTCATCGAGGCCTACCTGGGAGCGGAGATAAACGAGGGCCAAAGAGCATGAGAGGTGGGGCATGGTGGAGGGATTGTGTCACGCCATGGCTCTCGGGTGGAACGGCGCCTGGTTTGGGGTTCGGAGATTCAAGGCTCGAATGGCCGTTCGGTCAATGCCGCAAGGATGCGCCGAGACGGTTGAAGCGAGTGGAGCCCCCGGCTCCGCCCTCCCGGGGATGGAGAGGAAAGCGGCCGGGGAGTGCGGAGGACGGTCGATATGGAGGTGAAAGGCGTGTTTCCGCGTCGGGCGGGACAGGACGTGCGCCGAGGCGGACGCTCGGGCGGAATCGGCATGCCCCTGAGATGGAGGGAATGACTTGCTGGAGATAAACAACCTCTCCGCGTTCTACGGGAACATCGAAGCCCTGCGCGCCGTGGACCTCTGGGTTCGGGCGGGGAGGATCACCACCATCATCGGGGCCAACGGGGCTGGAAAAACCACCCTGCTGCGCGCCATATCCGGGCTGGTCCCCACCCGCTACGGCGAGATAAGGTACGTGGGGACCAACATCGCCAACCTGGAGCCGCACCGCATCGTGCGCATGGGCATCTCCCATGTTCCCGAGGGGCGGCAGGTCTTCTCCACCATGACCGTGGAGGAGAACCTCTACCTGGGAGCCTACCTGCGCTCGGGCCGGAGGCGGTCGCGGGAGGTGGAGGAGGACATGGAGTTCGTGTGCCGCCTCTTCCCCGCCCTGGAAGCCAGGCTGGGGCAAGTGGCAGGCACCCTTTCCGGAGGGGAACAGCAGATGCTGGCCATCGGGAGGGCCCTGATGGCCAGGCCGCGGCTTCTGCTCCTGGACGAGCCCAGCATGGGCCTGGCCCCTATGGTCATCAGGGACATATTCTCCTGCTTGAAGAGGCTCAACCAGGAAGGACTCACCATCCTGCTTGTGGAACAGGACGCCATGATAGCCCTGAGCATCTCCGATTACGCCTACGTCATGCGCGCGGGCAAGATACGCCTGGAAGGTGAGGCCTCCGAGCTACTGGGCCGGGAGGAGATAATCCACCTTTACCTGGGTGAGGAAGAGGCCATCGGAGGATAGCCCGGGCCCGTGGCCCGTGCCGGCCTCTGCCTCTGCTTCGCTCGCCGCGCGGCTCCGAGGAGAGGCTGCATCCTCTTGGAGCGAGGAAACAGGCGGCTTGACGGTAATTAGCCAGGGCGTGGGACAGCCTTCCTGGAAGTGGCCGGTCCGTTGCGTTGCACTGACGAGGTTAGAGGGAGGCAGGGGTTCCGGTGAGGTGAGGTTTTGGATGGCGTGCAGGCCCGATGCACCCGCCGGTGGCGTATACGGGGAAAAAGAGCCGGCGATGATATTGGTTCGACCGATGGGCGTTTTTGAGTTCATCAGGGGATGGGGGAGGGGAGAGGGGCCAGGGTGGACGCGGAGTAAGACCGCCGGGGCGGCCGCAAAGCCCCGGATGCGGACAGGGGCAGGGATGCGCGTCGATCGTGTTGGCTCGTAAAGCGGGTTTGGGGTTTGCGAACCCGGGAGGGAAGAGGGGAGTGTAATGGGAGCGGAGTAAGACCGCCGGGGCGGCCGCAAAGCCCCGGATGCGGACAGGGGCAGGGATGCGCGTCGATCGTGTTGGCTCGTAAAGCGGGTTTGGGGTTTGCGAACCCGGGAGGGAAGAGGGAATGGAGATGGAACTGCCGGAACTGAAGTTCGATGGTGAAGGGCTCATCCCGGCCATCGTCCAGGACCACGAGAACGGGGAGGTCCTGATGCTGGCCTATATGGACCGCGAGGCCCTGAGGCGCACCCTGAGCAGCGGGCGGACATGGTTCTGGAGTCGTAGCCGCCGAGAGTACTGGTGCAAGGGGGAGACCTCCGGACACCGGCAATACGTGCGCAGGATCCGCTACGATTGCGACGGCGACGCCCTTCTGGTGGAGGTACTGCAGGTGGGGCCGGCTTGCCACACCGGGAAGCGCAGTTGCTTCTTCAACGAGATCCGGGGGGCGAGGACGGACCTCTCTCCCGAATCGCAGTGACAAAGGCTCCATCGGTGACCCACCGCCGATTTGCCGGTAGGCCCCGGTGGGCACGGGCCTGCGGGCCGCATGGCGGAGGAGCCTGCGTCCCGTTCCGGCACGTTCTCCAGCAGGCCACTGTCTGGACGAAGCAATAGACGGAAGGGCAGGTGTGGGTTTTCCCGTCAACCCACGGGGGTGCAGACACATAGCTCGGAAGGAGGCAGAGCATAACGCTCCGCTTTACCGAAGGGCTTCGGTTGTCGATTAACTGATTGATTTGGATGGCTCCTCCGGGAGGCGGTCATCGGCGCGGATACGCCATACGCTCGGCCGGAAGGGAGGGGATGGACATGCCTTCCTGCCCGTACTGTGGGGCCTATAATCCTGAGGGGGCGTCATTTTGCTCGCTCTGCCTGGCGAGGCTGCTGACGGATGGTATCCCGCCCGTTGGACAGCCTGGGGTACCTCCGGCTCACGGAACCTTGTCGGGAGCCCAAGACGCTCCGACGAGGCCCCTGCCTGGAGCCCACGATGCCCGCACCGTTTACGTGCCATCCGGCGATTTCAGGCCTGTTGGTGAGAATGCGCCGGCTCCGCCGGCAGAGAGGACCCCTGGCGCCGGGAGGTTCGGGGGGGCTACGAAGAGGAGCGCCGGGCAGGTCGTCACCCTGGTGTTGAAGCACTCTCTGGTCGTCTTCGTGGTCCTGGTGATTTGCGGTTTTATCCTCGGCTTCTTCCTCGCCGGAGCACTCTTTTCCGGTGGAAGGTCCGGATTTTACTTCACCCTTGGTTTGGTCTACGCAGTGGAGGCCCTGTTGCTCATCTGGGGAGGATACCGTATCTCCGCAGAGGCCTTGGAGAGGGAAAGGGGCTGGCTCTACGGGACGGTCTGCGTGGCGGCGGTGATCTTCTTCTGGCAGCCTCTCATTTCCTTCCTCATCGGCCTGCTGGTCACGGAAAGGGTGGTTGTTCCCCAGACCTTCAGCCCGCTGGGGATACTGGTGGCCCTTTTCCTGTTCCTCCCCCTCGGAGCCCTTGGGGGTTGGCTGGCGGAGAAAAGGTATATGGGTTGAACCGTCGAAGCATAATCTTGGAGAAAGTTTGATTCGGGAGGCAGGTCGGACATGATCTGTCCCAACTGCGGCGCCGAGAACGCGGACAACGCGGAGTTCTGCACCCTGTGCCTGCAACGCCTGAGGCCTGCGGCGGGAGAGGGCATGCGTCCGGCTGGCGGTGGCTACGCCGCTCCGGGGGAGTGGAGACCGGATGTGGTCTCCACCGGAGAACGGATGCGTCCCGCGGCCAGGGAGAGGATGAGGCATTTCAGGCTACGGATGGCCATATACATCGCCGTTGCCGCTGCCCTGGTGGCCTGGTTCACCCTCAGCCTCACCGTGTGGGGTAATCCCCAGCCCGGCAAGAGGGCTTCTCAGGTCATCGAGGCTCTCAACGCCCGCGACGAAGCACGTTTCGTCTCCCTCTTTCATCCCTCCAGTGCCACGGGAGCGGAGAGGCTGTTCAAGGAGGTCACCGATTACCTTGGGGGAGGAGGTTCGTTTCTGGACCTCGAGCTACGCGTGGAAGCGGAAGACCCCTATACGGCCAGAGTGTTACTGGAAAGGGGGAGCATTCGCTTCGCCGGGGGCGAGGTGCTGGCCATCGAACCCTCAGATGGGCTGGTTATCCGGATGGAGAACCGGGAGGGCAGGTGGTTGGCGGTGGCGGCGGGCACCGACCTCCTTCCGTGATTTCCCCTCCGCCTGCCGGCAGGGTAGACATCGATGCCGCATCTCTCTCCTGGCGCTTTTGGGATTGGAAAAGGCCGAAGGCCACCTTATCATACTGGCGAAGCAAGCAAGTTCAAAAGGGTAGAAAGTGGCGGCCACTCCTGCTGAACTTCGGCGTGGATGAGGATACGGAGGGGTGATAAAATCATTCTGGACAAGGTCTTGGAGCCGAAGTGGCGGAATGGGTAGACGCGCTGGTCTCAAAAACCAGTGGGGTTTCCCCGTGCCGGTTCGAGTCCGGCCTTCGGCACCAGGAGAAAGCCCCTTATGGGGTTTTTCTTTTCCCGCAACGTCGTTGGGGGCGCCCTGTTCGAGGCGGTATGGGTTGTTCATGGGCTTCTTGTCCCCGCGTTACCTGCCCGGAACCTTCGGGAAAGCGGGCGGAGGGAGAACGTGAGCGTGTGGATTTACCGGGGGAAGTCGTTTCCCGGGTCCCGAAGGGCGGTTTGTCACCCCCTCGCCTTATCCTTAAAACTGCGTTCTCCTTGGATGCGGGGACGGGGCTCCAGCCCCGTCCCCGAACCTCGCCCTTTTGATGCCGATGAGGAAGGATGACGGACGTGAGCGAACGGCATGACGAGAGGTACGTGCTGGTGGACGGGCACAGCCTCGCCTACCGGGCCTATTATGCGCTTCCTGCCGATCTTTCCACCTCCTCCGGGCAGACCACAAACGCGGTGTACGGTTTCGTATCCATGCTCATAAAGATCCTGGAGGAGTTGCGCCCCGATGCCCTGGTGGTGGCCTTCGACCGGGGGAGGCCGGAATTCAGGCTGGAGCGATTCGAGGAATACAAGGCCCACCGCAAACCCATGCCGGACGATCTCAGGGAACAGATGGACATTATACGTGCCCTCCTGGAGGCCATGGGGATTCCTTTCTTGGAGGTAGAGGGCTACGAGGCGGACGACGTCCTGGCCACCCTCAAGGAGAGGCTGCCGCCACAGGCCGAGATTTACGTGGTCACCGGGGACCGCGATGCCCTCCAGTTGGTGGATGAGCGGGTGCGGGTGGTGGCAAACCGCAAGGGGATCACGGACATCGTGATCTTCGACCGGGAAAAGGTGGAGGAGAAATACGGCGTGACCCCGGAACAGATCGTGGACTACCTGGCGCTCAAGGGGGACACTTCGGACAACATACCGGGAATACCGGGAGTGGGGGAGAAGACCGCCGCCGCCCTCATTCGGGAGTTCGGAGGCCTGGACGAGATCTACCGTTCCCTGGAAAGGGTTTCCAACCCACGCTGGCGCCGCCTTCTGGAGGAGTACCGCGAGAGCGCCTACCTGAGCCGCGAGCTGGCGCGCCTGCGCCGCGACGTTCCCATTGACCTTCCCGGCCCGGAAGCCATAAAGCTCCGACCATGGGAAGAGGGGGAGGTAAGCCGGCTTTTCGAATCCCTCGAGTTCCGCAAGCCGGCGGAGAGGCTGGCGGCGCTGCGTCGGGAGCTCTTTCCTTCCATAGAAGGCCATTCATCCCCGCCGCAGGGTGCGACAGGCACTCCGGGCCGGACGGAAGCGGAGGAGGCCGATGTCTCCGCCCTCTTGGAGGCCGCTTTACGCCATGGCGAGATATACCTCTACCCCTCTCTGGAGGGGGAGGGATTCACCCGGGGAGAACTGAAGGCGGTCACCGCGGCCGCGGGGGGTAAGTATGTGCGTCTGGTGATGGACGCGGACAGAGAAGGGCTCAAGGCCCTCCTCGACGGACTGCAGGGGATGGATGGGGTACGCGTGGTATGTTATCGGGGCAAGGAGTACATGGTGCAATGCGCCAAGCTCTGGGGAATGTTCCCGCGAGTGCACTTCGACGTGCAGGTGGCTTCCTACCTGGTGAACCCCTCGAGTGCCGGCCATGAACTGGGAGACCTGGCGCTGCGTTACCTCGGTGTCGCCCTCAGGGAGGAGAGGAGCGGCCAGCTCGGTCTTCTGGAGGAGGAGGAGGCCGCGGCGGACGTCCGGTATGTCCTGGTCTTGAGAAGGCTGGACGAGGCACTGCGGGCGGAGATGAGCATCCGTGGCCTGACCCCCCTCTTCGAGGACGTGGAGATGCCCCTCATGGAAGTGCTGGCGGAGATGGAGGCCTGCGGCGTGCGCCTGGACTCCGCTTTCCTCTCCTCCATGGAGGAGGAACTGCGACGGGAGATAGCGGAACTGGAGGCTGAGGCGGAGAGGCTTGCAGGATGCTCCTTCAACCTCAATTCCCCCCAGCAGCTGGCCCACGTGCTCTTCGAGGTCCTTGGCCTGCCTCCGGTAAAGAGGACCAAGACGGGATACGCCACAGACGTGGGGGTGCTGAACGCGCTCCGCGGCAAGCATCCCTTGGTGGAGGTAATCCTCCGGCATCGGGAGCTCTCCAAGTTGCTTGGGACCTACGTCTCCGCCCTTCCCAGGCTGATCGACCCTCACACGGGCCGATTGCATGCCTCCTTCAACCAGACGGTGACCGCCACCGGGCGCCTTTCCTCCAGCAACCCCAACCTCCAGAACATACCCATCCGAACCCCGATGGGGAGGAGCATCCGTCGGGCTTTCATACCTACCTCCGAAGACGGGTGCATCCTCACCGCCGATTATTCCCAGATCGAACTGCGCCTCCTGGCCCACCTTTCCGGCGACCCCGGGCTGCGGCGGGCCTTCGAGATGGACTTGGACATACATGCCGCCACCGCCTCGGAGGTCTTCGGCGTACCCCTCGAAGAGGTGGACGAGGAGATGAGGCGCCGCGCCAAGACCATCAACTTCGGGGTCATCTACGGGATGAGCCCCTACGGTCTCGCCGAGCAACTCGGGATAGACAACGAGGAGGCGGAGAGGTACATCCAAGCATATTTCGGGAAGTACCCGCAGGTGAGGGCCTACCTGGACCGGGTGGTGGAGGAGGCCACCCGCACGGGCTACGTGACCACAATCCTGGGCCGCATAAGGGAGATTCCGGAGCTGCTGGAGGGCAACCATCGCCTGCGCCGCCTGGGGGAGAGATTGGCCTTCAACACTCCCATCCAGGGAAGCGCTGCGGACATCATCAAGGTGGCCATGGTCCGTGTGCACCGGCGCATCAAGGAGGAAGGCCTGTCCTCACGCATGATCCTCCAGGTACACGATGAACTGGTCTTCGATGTGCATGGAGGCGAGGAAGGCGTGTTGGAGGAATTGGTGAGGGAGGAGATGGAGAACGCCTACCCACTGGACGTCCCCCTCCGCGTGGAAGTGGGGAAGGGGCCTTCCTGGTACGAGGCCAAATGAGGCCTCTACGGCCCCCGAAAGAAGGCCCCGGCTCCGGAAACGACCCTACCGCAACAAGGAGGGCTCCGGGTTTCATGCGCGGGGCCCAATCGCCTTTTTATGGATGCCTTCGGCTGCTTGTCGTGACGGGAAGCCCTGGAGCTCCTCTCATGGCCGCGTGCATGCCGAGGCCGCACGCACCGCCGGCGATCCGAGGGAGGGTGAGGAGCAGGAGGGCTCCCGGACACGGAACGGCCGGAAACGGGTCCCGGGTTTGCCCTCTTAAAGAAGGTGCAAATCCGGAAAATTGATGTTAAAATAAGTTGTCCGTGCGCCGACGACGCGAAGGAGTGAGGCCATGGATAAATCTTACAATTGGAGGAAAGGATTAAATGCTGGATCAGTACGAAAAGGAACAGGAGCAGGAAACCCGCGTTAAGAACCCCGGTCTGACCACCCCCCTGACCAACTTCGATTACTCCGACAGCGAGGTCCCCGACTACGACCGTACCATTAAGGTCTTCTCCGAGGGTGACATCGTCGCGGGAACGGTGGTCAAGGTGGACAAGGACGAGGTCCTCCTGGACATCGGCTACAAGTCGGAAGGGGTGATACCCGCTAGGGAGCTCTCCATCCGTTACGGTGTCAAGGCGGAGGAAGTGGTCAAGGTAGGGGACCAGATCGACGCTCTTGTCCTCCAGAAGGAGGACAAGGAAGGCCGCCTCATACTCTCCAAGAAGCGGGCGCAGTACGAGCGCTCCTGGGGAGTCCTGGAGAAGTGCATGTTGGAGAACCAGCCCGTGGAGGGAGAGGTCATAGAGGTGGTCAAGGGAGGGCTGATACTGGACATCGGGCTGCGGGGATTCCTGCCTGCCTCCCTCATCGACGTCCACCGGGTAAAGGACCTGCATTCCTACCTGGGCACCAAGCTCACCTGCAAGATCATCGAGATGGACCGCAACCGCAACAACGTGGTCCTCTCCAGGCGCGCCTACCTCGAGGAGGCGGCAAGCGAGAGACGAAAGATCCTCCTGGAGAACCTGGAGAAAGGCATGCGGGTGAGCGGGAAGGTGTCCAGCCTGGTGTCCTTCGGGGCCTTCGTCAATCTCGGCGGCATCGACGGCCTCATCCACATCTCCGAGCTCTCCTGGTGCCACGTGGAGAAACCCAGTGAGGTGCTCTCCGTGGGGGACGAGGTGGAGGTGGAGATCCTGGACGTGGACAAGGAGAGGGAGCGCATCTCCCTGAGCCTGAAGGCCTGCCAGGAGGACCCCTGGGAAAAACTGTCCCGCGAGGTGCGCATAGGCGAGACCGTGCGAGGCCGGGTCACCAAACTGGTGCCCTTCGGCGCCTTCGTCGAGCTGCGGCCGGGAATAGAGGGCCTCATACACATCTCCGAGCTCTCCAACCGTCACGTCGAGCAGCCGGACGAGGTGCTGGAGGTGAACCAGGAGATCGAGGTGAAGATAATCGACATAGACATTGACCGCCGGCGCATAAGCCTCAGCCTCCGCCAGGCGGGGGGTGAAGCCCGCAGGGGAGCGGCGGTGGAGGAATCGGAGGCGGCGGAAGAGGGCATGCCGGCCGAGGAAGCTTTGGAAAGCGCCGTTCGAGAGTCCGCGTCCGAGCCGGAGGCGCAGGCGGCGGCCGAGGAGTCCGAGTCGCCCAAGGAGGAGGCTCCGGTAGTGCACGGCGAGCCCGAGGCTGTCGTTGAAGCGGGGGTGGAGGCCGAGACGTCGGAGGAGACGGAGACGGTCTCCGAGCCGGAATCCGGGGTTGCGGAGGAGGAAACGGCTTCTTCGGCTCGCGAGGTGCCCTCCGCCGCCGAAGGTGAAGCACTGGAGGAAGGCGAAGCGGAAGAGGCTAAGGAATACACGGAGGGAACCCTGGAGTCCATAATCGAGGACATGAAGAGAGGAAACCGTTAGGATACGCGAACCCGCGGAGAGGCAAAGGAGGGACGCCGAGGCGCCCCTTCTTTGATTATAGGAATTATGGCCGCCCGTGAGGATGTCCGTCGGGAGCAGAAATCCCGGCGGAAGAGGCAAAGCGGAAAGGCAAGGGCGCCCACGACAACCTTGGGGAATCCGGTTACCCAGAGGGCTACGGGTTACGGCAGAGAGGCCGCCTGTTGGGATAATATGGTAAATAGGTGGTTCGGGGATAGAGTGGTTGGACAGGGCCGGTTTCGCTTTCCGGTTTGCGAGGTCCCAGGGGAAGAAAGGGGGCGGGAGTCGTCTTGTTCTACGTAGCCCTGACCGGGGGGATCGCCAGCGGCAAGAGCACCGTATGCCGCCTCCTGGAGGAGAGGGGAGCCCATGTCATCGACAGCGACGTCCTGGCGCGGGAGGTGGTGCGCAAGGGCGCTCCGGCATGGGCGGAAGTGGTAGAGCACTTCGGCCCGGAGATATTGACTCCTGAAGGCGAGATAGACCGCGGGAAACTGGGAGAGATAGTCTTTTCCGACCCCGGGGAAAGGGAATTCCTGAACCGGGTGACCCATCCCCGTATCTTTCAGCTGATGGGGGAGAGGATGCGGGAGTTGGAGAGGCGTTGCGGCGGCGAAGGAGTGGTGGTCCTGGACATCCCCCTCCTCGTGGAGGCGGGAGCCGGAGGCCTCTTCCACCTCAACCTGGTGGTGGATGCCCCGGAGGAAGAACAGGTCCGGAGGTTGGTGGAGGATCGCGGGTTCTCGCCGGAGGCCGCATGGGCACGTGTCCGTTCTCAGGCCTCACGTGAGGAGAGGCTGGCCTGCGCGGACCTGGTTATTGCCAACGATGGGAGCCTGGAGAAACTGCGCAGCGAGGTGGACCGCGCCTGGGAGGAGATCTTGGCCAGGATGGAGGCCCGAAAAAAGTGCGGGGGCTGACCCCTCACCGGCGCCCCAGAGCCCTTTCCCGCAGTGCCTCCTCGATCTCCCGGCTGTAGCGTTCGTAGACCGGGCACCCATACTGGAGGCAAAGCCGGAGCTCAAGCGTGCAGCGGGGCTGTTCGACCTGCCAGCATTCCAGCCCCCTGAGGTAGGCATCGCAGGAAAGATACTGGCTGGCCGGGCATCCCCGCAACCGACTGCACTCGTTCATGTCCTCACCTCATCCTCTTGAGGTATACTAATGACAACGGGCTCAGGTGAGCCCTTTCTTACCTTAATACATGATAGGACCCGTGGAGGAGGGAATACAACCGGCGAAAATAGCGCGGTCGCCCGTGGGCTACGAGATGTTCGTGGCAGATGGTCCCGAAATAGGACTTTCGGGGTTCGTCCTGAGGAGGGCCATGGAAGAGGTCGCGGAGGGCCTCAAGTACGCCGGCGGCCCCGGTTTGAAATGCCCCTGGAGGAGGAATACATCCCGTTGAGCGGCAAAGGAGTACATGCGGTCTTCTTCGATGCCGGGGAGACCCTGGTGCATCCCGTCCCCTCTTTCCCCGAGCTCTTCAGGGAGGTGTGCCTCGCGCACGGCCTGGAGGTGGACATGTTGCAGGTCTCCAGGGTCACCCGCGGGCTCATGGCCGAGGTGGAGGAGAGGCAGAGGGAGGGTTTCACCTTCAGCGACGACCCGGAGAAGTCGCGCCGTTTCTGGCTCCGGTTCTACGCCAGGCTGGTCGGGGAGTTGGGATACCGTGGCGACGACGGCCTGGCACAGGACCTCTACCGCATATTCTCCGACCCGGAGAGGTACGACGCCTACCCGGATGCACGGGAGGCGGTGGCCTCGCTCCGGGACAGGGGATACCGGCTGGGGCTGATCTCCAATTTCGAGCCCTGGCTGGAGGACCTCTTGGTGCGGCTGGGACTGGCGGACCTCTTCTCCGTCCTGGTCATATCCGGAAAGGAAGGCGTCGAGAAACCTCACCCCCGCCTCTTCGAGATAGCCCTGGAGCGAGTGGGGGCGCGTCCCGAGGAATGCCTGCACGTGGGCGACTCGCCCAACTCCGATTACCGGGGTGCCCGCGAGGTGGGGATGCGCGCCGTCCTCCTGGACCGGTGGGGGAGGCACCCTTCCTTCGCCGGTGAACGTATCTCCGACCTGCGTGAGCTCCTCACCCTTCTGGACTGAGGTGCGAGATGGGGGGCTTCAAGCTGGAGACGGACCTCAAGCCGCGGGGCGACCAGCCCAAGGCCATCGCCCAACTCACGGAGGGCGTCCTGCGCGGGGACCGTTACCAGACCCTGCTGGGGGTGACGGGTTCGGGGAAGACCTTCACCATGGCTCACGTAATCAACAACGTGCAGAAACCCACCCTGGTGATCGCCCCCAACAAGACGCTGGCCGCCCAGCTGTGCAACGAGTTCCGTGAGTTCTTCCCGGACAACGCCGTGGAATATTTCGTCAGTTATTACGATTATTACCAGCCGGAGGCCTATGTCCCCCGCACCGACACCTACATAGAGAAGGACACCTCCATAAACGACGACATCGACCGGCTGCGACACCGGGCCACCTCAGCCCTCCTCTCCAGGCGGGACGTGATCATCGTGGCCTCCGTATCCTGCATCTACGGGTTGGGAAGCCCCCAGGAATACGAGAAGCGGGTGCTCATCCTCAAGCGCGGCGAGGACTACGACCTTAGAGAGATAGCGCGCAAGCTGGTGGACATGCATTACGAGCGCAGCGACCAGTTCCTGGAGAGGGGGCGTTTCAGGATCCGCGGTGATACTCTGGAAATATATCCCAGCTACGAGGAGAGGCTGTTGCGGGTGGAGTTCTTCGGAGACCAGTTGGACCGCATCACGGTGATCGACCCCCTCACCGGAGAGGTGGTCTCCCGCGAGGAGTCCGCGGCCGTATATCCGGCCACCCACTACCTCACCAGCGAGGAGAACCTGGAGAGGGCGGTGGCCTCCATACGCGCCGAGCTGGAGGAGAGGGTGGCCGAGCTGGAGTCCGCGGGAAAGCTCTTGGAAGCCCAGAGGCTGCTGCAGCGCACCACATACGACCTGGAGATGCTGCGGGAGACGGGGTACTGCCCGGGCATCGAGAACTACTCCCGGCATCTGGACGGCAGGAGGCCGGGCGAACCCCCCTATACCCTCCTGGACTTCTTCCCCGAGGACTTCCTGGTCTTAGTGGACGAGAGCCACATCACCGTGCCCCAGCTGCACGGTATGCACGAAGGGGACCGTTCGCGCAAGGAGACCCTTGTGGAGTACGGTTTCCGGCTCCCCAGCGCACTGGACAACCGTCCTCTACGTTTTGACGAGTTTTTGGAAAGGGTGCCCCAGCTCATCGCCGTCAGCGCCACCCCGGGGCCCTGGGAGCTGGAGGTTTCCACCCAGGTGGTGGAGCAGATCATCCGCCCCACCGGTCTGGTGGACCCGGAGCTTCTGGTGCGCCCGGCGGAGGGGCAGGTGGACGACCTCATCGGGGAGATACGCAAGCGGGTGGAAAGGGACGAGCGCGTCCTGGTCACCACCCTGACCAAGCGCATGGCCGAGAGCCTCACCGATTACCTCCTGGAGATGGGCCTCCGGGTCCGCTACCTCCATTCCGAGATCGATACCCTGGACCGGGTGGAGATAATCCGCGACCTGCGCCTGGGCGAATTCGACGTCCTGGTGGGCATCAACCTCCTCCGAGAGGGACTGGACCTGCCGGAGGTATCCCTGGTGGCCATCCTGGACGCCGACCGGGAGGGTTTCCTGCGCAACGAGCGTTCCCTCATCCAGACCATCGGAAGGGCCTCGCGCAACGTCAACGGCCAGGTGATCATGTACGCCGGCGAGGTCACCGAATCCATGCGGCGGGCGCTGGAGGAGACGGAGCGCCGGCGCAGGCTGCAGATGGAGTACAACCGGCGTCACGGCATCAACCCCCAGACGGTGCGCAAGAGGGTTAGCGACATCATGGACATGGTGCTCCTTCCCGACGAGAAGGTGCCCTACCGCGCGCGGCGCAGGGAGCGGGAGGAGATGCCCCCCGAGGAGATCGAGCAGCTCATCTTGGGCTTGGAGGATGAGATGCGCCTGGCCGCCGAGGACCTGCGCTTCGAGTACGCGGCCCGGCTGAGGGACGAGATCGCCGACCTCAGGAAGCGTCTGCGCCGCGCCACGGCGGGGGAGAAGAGGTGAGGCGCCCGTGGAATGGATAACGGTCAGCGGAGCGCGGGAGCACAACCTGAAGAACGTGAGCGTCAGGCTCCCCCGCAACCGGATGATCGTCATGACCGGGCTCTCGGGGAGCGGCAAGTCCTCCCTGGCCTTCGACACCATCTATGCCGAGGGGCAGAGGAGGTATGTGGAATCCCTTTCCGCCTACGCCCGCCAGTTCCTGGGGCAGATGGAGAAACCCGACGTGGACCACATCGAAGGCCTCTCCCCGGCCATCTCCATCGACCAGAAGAGCGCCAGCCGCAACCCGCGTTCCACGGTGGGGACCATAACCGAGATACACGACTACCTCCGTCTCCTTTTCGCCCGCGTGGGGAAGGCCCACTGCCCCTCCTGCGGCCGGCCCATCGAGAGGCAGACCGCGCAGCAGATCATCGAGAAGGTCTCCTCCCTGGAGCCCGGGACCAGGTTCTCCATCCTGGCCCCCGTGGTCCGGGGCCGCAAGGGAGAATATACCCGACTGCTCGCTGAGATCCGGTCCAGGGGCTTCTCCCGGGCGCGGGTGGACGGGGAACTCATGGACCTTGACGAGGAGATCCGCCTGGAGAGGTACAAGCGGCATGACATCGAGGTGGTTGTGGACCGCCTGGTGATGAAGGAGGGGGTGGAGAGGAGGCTCGCGGAATCCCTGGAGGCCGCGCTGGAGCTGGGGAAAGGGACGGTCATCGTCTCCCTGGAGGAAGGTGAGGACCGTTATTTCAGCGAGCACTTCACCTGCCCGGAATGCGAGGTTTCCCTCCCGGAGCTGGAACCCCGCATCTTCTCCTTCAACAGCCCCTACGGGGCCTGCCCGGAGTGCAGCGGGCTGGGCTTCCTGCAGGTCATCGACCCCGATCTGGTGGTCCCCGACCCCGACCTCAGCCTGGAGGAGGGGGCCATATCCCCCTGGCCGCGCACGGCCACCGTCTTCTACCGCAAGCTGGAGGCCCTGGCCCAGAAATACGAGTTCAGCCTGAAGACCCCCTTCCGGGAGCTGCCGGAGAGGGTGAAGGAGATAATCCTCTACGGGAGCGGGGAGGAGAAGATATACCTCCGCTACCGCAACCGGCGCGGTTTCCTCCGCTCCTATTTCACCCATTACGAAGGGGTGGTGAACTGGCTGGAAAGGCGTTACCAGGAGACGGATTCCGAATACGCGCGGGCGCGCATCTCCCAGTACATGAGCCTGCGCCCCTGCCCGGCCTGCGGCGGGGCGCGCCTCAAGCCCGCCAGCCTGGCGGTGACCGTCGGCGGGCTGAACATCCACCAGGTATCCCAGATGTCCGTGCGGGAATGCATGCGCTTCTTGCGGGAACTGGAGCTCACCCCCACGGAGAGGACCATCGCCGAGCGCGTGCTGCGCGAGCTGGAGGCGAGGCTGCGTTTCCTGGTCGACGTGGGCCTCGATTACCTCACCCTGGACCGCACCGCTTCCACCCTGGCCGGGGGTGAGGCTCAACGCATCAGGCTGGCCACTCAGATAGGCTCGGGACTGGTGGGTGTCCTCTACATACTGGATGAACCTTCCATCGGCCTGCACCAGCGGGACAACCACCGCCTCATCGCCACCCTGCACGGGCTGCGCGACCTGGGCAACACCCTCATCGTGGTGGAACACGACGAGGCCACCATCCGCTCCGCCGACTGGGTGGTGGACATCGGGCCCGGGGCGGGGGAACACGGAGGAGAGATAGTCTTCAGCGGCCCCCTGGAGGAACTTCTCAGGCATCCGGACTCCATCACCGCCCGCTACCTCCGGGGGGACATGAGCATACGCGTCCCGGAGAGGAGGAGGAAGCCCTCGGGGAAGAGCCTGGTGATAAGGGAGGCGCGCGAGCACAACCTCAAGGGCATCGACGTGGAGATCCCACTGGGCCTCCTGGTCTGCGTCACCGGGGTCTCCGGCTCGGGAAAGAGCACCCTGGTCCACGACGTCCTCTACCGCGGAGTGGCGAGGAGGCTCTACCATTCCCGGGTACCGCCGGGAAAGCACCGCGGCATCGAAGGTCTGGAGCACGTGGACAAGGTCATAAACATCGACCAGAGCCCCATCGGGCGCACGCCACGCTCCAACCCGGCCACCTACACCGGGGTCTTCGACCACATACGTGCCCTCTACGCCCAGACCAGGGAGGCCAAGGTGCGCGGGTACAGGCCGGGGCGCTTCAGCTTCAACGTCCGGGGCGGGAGGTGCGAGGCCTGCCGGGGGGAGGGGACCATAAAGATCGAGATGCATTTCCTACCCGACGTGTATATACCCTGCGAGGTGTGCAAGGGGAAGCGTTACAACCGCGACACCCTGGAGGTCACCTACCGGGGGAAGAACATCAGCGAGGTCCTGGACATGTCCGTGGAGGAGGCCCTGCATTTCTTCGAGGCCGTACCCGCCATCCACCGCCGCCTGCGCACCCTCTACGACGTTGGATTGGGTTATATAAAGCTGGGCCAGCCGGCACCTACCCTCTCCGGAGGTGAGGCGCAGCGGGTGAAGCTGGCGGCGGAGTTGAACAAACGTCCCACCGGAAAGACCCTCTACCTCCTGGACGAGCCCACCACCGGGTTGCATTTCGACGACATCAACAAGCTCCTGGCCATGCTCCAGGGGTTGGTGGATGCGGGGAACACGGTGCTGGTCATCGAGCACAACCTGGACGTCATCAAGTGCGCGGACTGGATAATCGACCTGGGTCCCGAGGGAGGCGAGGAAGGGGGGTGGGTAGTGGCCGAGGGGCCGCCGGAGGAGGTGGCCCGGATACCCCGTTCCTACACCGGTTACTACCTCCGGCCCCTCCTGGGCCTGGAAGAGGCCAGTGCTATGGGCGGTTAGACACGCCGGGTCGTCTTTATGGGAGTTCTAAGGGTTGAGAGAGATCGGGCCACTGAGGATCGGAAAGCACAATAATTCCGTTAATTGCCAATTATTGCTGGTGCCGACGCTGCGCAAGAGGTGACCGTCTATGGGTGTCGAGCCGCGACGGTGCGATGAGGGAATTGCAGGAGGACGCCGGAGGTCGGCGGTGGTGCGCTGATGACCGAGGCCCGCAGAAAGGCGGAATCACTGCCCGACGCGCCCGGAGTATACATCTTCAAGGATGACCGGGGGAGGGTCATCTACGTGGGAAAGGCCGCCTCCCTGCGCAAGAGGGTGGCCTCCTACTTCCATTCCCGCGAGGAGGAGAACCCCAGGCTGGCCGGCCTGCGGTCGCGGATCTCCGACCTCGACTTCATCGTCACCGCCAACGAGGCGGAGGCTCTCCTTCTGGAGGCCAACCTGATAAAGAGGTTCCACCCGGACTACAACATCGACTTCCGCGACGACAAGTCCTATCCCTACATGGTCATACGCACCGGAGACTCCTATCCTCGGGTGATGTTCGCGCGGGGGAGCCGCCGCCCCGACGCCGTGTATTACGGTCCCTTCGCCCACGCCGGGGCGGTGCGGGAGACCATAGAGACCCTGCGTAAGGTCTTTCCCTTTCGCGCCTGCCGGGGGAGGGAGCCCGGCAGGCCGACCGGCGGCCCGTGCCTCGACTACCACATACGGCTGTGCTGTGGCCCGTGCACGGGGAAGGTGTCCGTGGAGGAATACGGCAGGATCATCCAGGGCGTGCGGCGCTTCATGGAAGGGGATCACCGCTCCGTGATGGAGGACCTGGAGAGACGCATGCGCGAGGAGGCCTCGCGCCAGGAGTTCGAGCTCGCCGCGCGGACGCGCGACCGTCTGCTGGCCCTGCAGCGCATCCTGGAAAGGCAGCAGGCCCATAACCTGAAGGAAGGAGACCAAGACGTCTTCGCTGTGGAATGCGGCGACCTGGATGCCTGCGTGACGGTGTTCTACGTGCGCGGGGGTAAGATACTGGGAAAACAGGATTTCTTTTCCACGCCCCCGGCCGGAAGCGGCGAAGGGGATATCCTGGCCGCCTTCCTGGCCCAGTTCTACGCCCAGGCGACGCATATACCGAGGGAGATACTCCTCTCTCACGACCTTCCGGAAGCCGAACGCTCCCTTCTCGAGGAATGGTTATCCGGGAAGGCGGGGAGGAAGGTGCGCCTTCTCGTCCCGCGCAGGGGCGAGAAGCGGAGCCTGGTGGAGAAGGTCTCGCGCAACGCCCGCATGTCCCTCGAGGTCCACCTGGCCAAGCAGGCTTCCGATCTGGGGTGGATCTCCCGGGCGGTGCAGGGGATAGCCGAGGGCCTGAGGTTGAGCCGCCTGCCTTACCGGATAGAGTGTTACGACATCTCCAACCTGGGGCCGCTGGACGCCGTGGGCTCCATGGTGGTCTTCGAGGGAGGCATACCCCTGCGCCGCGACTTCCGCCGTTTCCGCATCCGAGGCGAGGAAGGCAAAGGCGACGTGGCCATGATGGAGGAGGTTCTTGACCGGCGCCTGTCCCGCCTGGCGTCCTCCGCAGGGGGCACGGAGGGCGAAGCCGGGGCCAGGGTGCGCCTGGACACCTTCCATAAGAAGCCCGACCTCATCCTGGTGGACGGGGGCCTTCCCCAGCTGGGGGCCGCGGTGCGCTCTCTGGCTCGGCATGGGCTGAGGGACGTGGAGGTTGCTGCCCTGGCCAAGCGGCTGGAGGAGATCCACCTTCCGGGAAGGCGGGAAGCCGTGGTCCTTCCGAGAGACTCGGAAGCGCTGCACCTCCTGCAGCGCATCCGCGACGAGGCCCACCGCTACGCGCTGGAATACCACCGACAGCAGAGGGAGAGGAGGACGCGCCGTTCCTTCCTGGACGAGGTGCCGGGTATAGGACCGCGCCGCAAGCAGAGGCTCCTCCGCCACTTCGGCAGCCTGGCCCGCATCGCGGAGGCCACCCGGGAGGAGCTGGCGAGCCTGAGTTTCCTGGACCGCCGGACGGCGGAGAGCCTCTATCGCGCCCTACATCCCGAGGAGTCGATGGCGCAGGAGCATGGCTCCGAGGAGGGGCAGAAAGCGGGGCGCTCTATGTAGCGCCCACGGAGACCGCGGGGCGTGACCGTTGGCTTGGGCGATACTGGCGAGGGAAGGATAGGGGTCGGGCCGAGCGGCCTGATCAGGAGGAGGACATGAGCTCGGGAACCGCATCAAGGAGATGTCATCGGCTGAAGAGCGTGATCGGCGACATATACGTGCATACGCTGGGAGGGGCGCCGGTCCGGATAGGCTTTGACCCGCCGGTCAAGGAGGCTGGCGGAGAGGAGGCGCCTCCCTCGCTCGAGGCGAAGAGGCTAATGCATGCTCTGACCGAGCTCCTGGACGGAAAAGATGTGGATCGCGGCCTGGCGGAAAGGCTGTTGGCCTCCGCCGGGCTCACCGAGTTCCAGTGGCGCGTGTACCGCGTGGTCCTCTCCATCCCCCGCGGCTCCACCTTATCCTACGGGGAGGTGGCCGAGCTCGCGGGGAGCCCCCGTGCAGCTCGTGCGGTGGGAAACGCCATGCGCCGCAACCCCTTCCCGCTTATCGTCCCCTGCCATCGTGTCGTGCGCTCCGACGGAAGCCCGGGAGGATACGCAGGCCCGCGCGGCATGAAGGAAAGGCTGCTCAAGATGGAGGGCACCATGTGAGGAATACCGACTTCATCAGTCCTGCACAAGACGGTGTATCGCATCAGCGGGCGGTTTCCGGGTTGAAGAAGGCTGAGAGACCGCCCTGTCTCCCGCATGAGGAAAGGGTCGCCGTGAAGGCGCGGCGCAATCTATAATCAACTCTAAGCGAGAAAGAACGTCGTCTTCCGCCATGGCGGTTCAAAGCGGCGCCGGAAGAGGGACACGAATGGCGAGCTGGGAAGTTGTCGGAGGAGATGAAACGCCCTTGGAGCAGACGCCGCCCGGAAAAGGGAGATTGAAGGAGGAGGAAAGAACTGGAAATCACCATCATAACCGGTCTGTCCGGAGCCGGTAAATCCGTGGCTATCAAGAGCCTGGAGGACCTCGGCTACTTCTGTGTGGACAACTTTCCGCCCTCTCTCCTTCTGAAGATGGTGGAATTGTGCTCGCAGGGGGCCTCCAGCCTGGACAAGCTGGCCGCGGTCATCGACGTGCGGGGGGGCGAGTTCTTCCGCGACCTCAACCATGCACTGGAGGAGTTGGACCGCGGCAACATCCCTTACCAGATAATCTTCCTGGAGGCGGACGACGATACCCTGGTGCGGCGCTTCAAGGAGACGCGCCGGGCTCACCCCCTGCATAGCGAGGGGGGCATCCTGGAGAGCATCGCCAAGGAGAGGGACCTCCTCCAGGGCCTGCGCGCCCGGGCTCACGTGGTGATCGACACCTCCCGCAGCAGCGTCCACCAGCTGCGGGAACAGATAATGAACCGCTACCAGGCACCTGAGGCCGCCGAGTCCCTGGAGATGAGCCTGATCTCCTTCGGGTACAAGTACGGTTTGCCCTTAGACGCGGACATGGTCTTCGACCTCCGCTTTCTCCCCAACCCCTTTTGGATTGACGAACTCCGGGAACGGGACGGGACCGACCCGGCGGTACGGGAATACGTACTCGGGCAGCCGGAGAGCGAGGAGTTTCTGTCCCGGCTCCATTCGCTGATCCTCTACCTCAAGGACCGTTTCGTTCGCGAGGGACGGCGCTACGTCACCCTGGCCATGGGGTGCACGGGAGGCCGGCACCGTTCGGTGGTCCTCGTGGAGGAGCTCGCCCGGAGATTACGCGACGCAGGGGTGACGGTGAGCGTGCGCCACCGGGACGTCGCTCGAGAGTGACCCATGAGTCATATCGCCGAGGTGAAGGACGAGCTGGCCCGGATCAGGGCCTCGAGGCGCTGTTGCCGGCTGGCCGAGCTCTCCGCACTGCTGCATCTCGAAGGGAGCCTGCACTTGGGGAGCGGCGACAGCTTGATCCTGCATACGGAGAGCGAGAACGCCGCCGTGGCCCGCAAGATGTTCCGGTTGCTCAGGGAACTATTCGGCCTGCTACCCGAGCTGCGCGTGGAGAGGTCGCCACGCCTCAGGGGCCACAACTGCTACCAGCTGTTCCTGGCCGGTGAGGGCCTCCCCCAGGTTCTCAACGAGCTGGGGCTGCTCGACGACTCTCTCCGCCCGGTGCTGGGGGTCCCGGCGCGCATGGTCAGGAAGCACTGCTGCGGCATATCCTACCTGCGGGGTGCTTTCCTCGGAGGGGGTTACGTTAGCCGGCCGGATCTCCCCGCACACCTGGAGATAAACACCCAGCACCGTGAGATGGCCGAGGGCCTCCGCGAGCTACTGGGGAGATACGGCATCCGCGCTCAGATCACGGAGCGGAGGAACATGGTGACCCTCTACGCCAAGAGCAGGACGGATCAGGCTGATTTCCTTGCCCTGGTGGGGGCTCACGATGCCCTTCTTCGGCTGCAGAGCGAATGCGTGTTGCGCGAGCTGAGGGAGAGCGTCAACCGCCGGGTGAACAGCGAGACGGCCAACCTGGAGAAGGCGGTGGACGCCGCGCAGAGGCAGATCCGGGACATCAGGCTGATAGAGAACAGCATAGGACTGGAAAACCTTCCCAGCACATTGCGCTCGGTCGCCACACTGCGCCTGGAGCACCCCGAGGCCACCCTGAAGGAACTCGGCGACCTCATGCACCCTGCTCTGAGCAAGTCCGCCGTGTACCACCGCATACGGCGCCTGAGCCGTATGGCCGCGGAGATGGAGAGGATGCCGGGTTCCGGAAATGGCTCTCCGGCCTGCCGGAATCGCGGCCGTGGAAAAGCCATCGACGCCACCTGACGGGCTTACGCGGAAAAAAGAAGGGCGTTTTTATTCCATTCCCGGCTCCTGGTATGTTCGGCCGACGGAAATGCCTTGACCTGCTACGATGCCGCTTAATTAAAGCGCTTCACCGGCGCCGGGCGAGTTTAAAAGCGCCCCTTTTCGCTTATAATGTCAGATGAGCGGTACAGGAAAAAATGGTTCGAGAACCTGAAGGAGGTCGGAGATGGGAGCGAAGGTAGGTATAAACGGATTCGGGAGGATAGGCAGATTATTCCTGCGCGCCGCGGTGGAAAAGGGCGTGGATATAGTGGCCGTGAACGACCTCACCGACCCCGCCACCTTGGCGCACCTCCTCAAATACGACACCGTGTTCGGAAGATATCCGGGAGAGGTATCCGCCGGGGAGGGGAAGCTGGTGGTGGACGGAAGGGAGATACTGGTCCTCTCCCAGTCCGACCCGGCCCAGTTGCCTTGGAAGGATTTAGGGGTCGAGGTCGTCATCGAGGCCACGGGGAGGTTCACCGACCGCCAGGGAGCCTCCAAGCACCTGGATGCCGGGGCGCGCAAGGTGATAATCACCGCGCCGGCCACCGACCCGGACATCACCGTGGTCATGGGGGTCAACCACGACAGGTACGATCCCTCTTCGCATCACATCGTGAGCAATGCCTCCTGCACCACCAACTGCCTGGCTCCGGTGGTCAAGGTGCTCATGGAGGCCTTCGGTGTGGAATACGGCTTCATGACCACAGTCCATGCCTACACCAACGACCAGCGCACCCTCGACTTCCCCCACAAGGACCTGCGGCGCGCCCGCGCTGCGGCGGGTAACATAATCCCCACCTCCACCGGAGCCGCCCGGGCCATAGGCCTGGTGATACCTGAGCTCAAGGGGAAGATGGACGGCATCGCTATGCGCGTCCCGGTAATGGACGGGAGTGTGGTGGACCTCACCGCCGTTCTGAGCCGCGAGGCGAGCAAGGAGGAGATAAACAAGGCCATGAAGGAGGCGGCCGAGGGGGACCTCAAGGGCATCCTGGAATACACGGAGGACCCCATCGTCTCCTCCGACGTCATCGGCAACCCGGCCTCCTCGGTCTTCGACGCCCTGTCCACGATGGTCATGGGCAGGATGTGCAAGGTGGTATCCTGGTACGACAACGAATGGGGATTCTCCAACCGCCTTGTGGACCTCCTGGGCATCCTCCTCTCCTGACGCGGAGGCGGCCATGGCCAAGAAGACCGTGCGGGACGTTGACGTCTCAGGGAAGCGCGTTCTGGTGAGGGTGGACTTCAACGTGCCCCTCTCCGAGCGGGGAGAGGTGGAGGACGACACCCGCATCCGCGCCGCACTGCCCACCCTGCAATTCCTGCTGGACAAGGGCGCTTCGCTGGTGGTCATGTCCCACCTGGGACGGCCCAAGGGACAGGTGGTGGAAACGCTGCGTCTGGACCCGGTGGCCGAGAGGCTAAAGGCACTTCTAGGCGTGCCGGTGCGCAAGCTGGACACGGTGGTAGGCCCCGAGGTGGAGGAGGTCTGCTCCGCACTGCGGCCCGGGGAGGTCGTGCTCCTGGAGAACCTGCGGTTCCACCCCGGCGAGACGGCCAACGACCCCGATTTCGCTGCCGCGTTGGCCCGGCTGGGAGACATCTACGTGAACGACGCCTTCGGAGCCGCCCACCGAGCACACGCCTCCGTGGTGGGGGTCGCAGAGCGCCTTCCGGCCGTTGCCGGACTGCTCATGGAGAGGGAGCTCCAGGCTCTAGGAGGTCTTCTGCAGGACCCCGCACGTCCCTTCGTGGCCGTGCTCGGAGGGAGCAAGATCTCCGACAAGCTCAAAGTGCTCTTCAGGTTGCGCGAACTGGTGGACACCTTGATACTGGGCGGGGGCATGTGTTTCACGATCATGAAATGGAAAGGTCTGGAAATAGGTAAATCTCTATGCGAGGAGGAATTTCTAGACCAGGTGGGAGAGCTCATGGAGGGAGAAACGCCCGGCAGGGCGGAGATCATGCTTCCCCAGGACGTGGTGGTGGCCGACGACTTCCGCCCCGACGCGGAGATCCGGGTGGTGGAAGCGGGCGGCATCCCTCCAGGGTGGATGGGCCTGGACATCGGCCCACGCACCCGCGATGCCTACGCCTCGAGGATAGGAGAAGCGGCCACCATCTTCTGGAACGGTCCCATGGGGGTCTTCGAATGGGAGCGCTTCCAGGAAGGCACGCGCAGGGTGGCGGAGGCCATTGCCTCCTCGGGAGCGGTTACCGTGGCCGGAGGAGGGGATACCATATCCGCCATCCGCAAGTTCGGCCTGGAGGAGAGTTTCACCCACATCTCCACTGGGGGAGGCGCTTCCATGGAATTCCTGGAGGGTAAGGCCCTTCCGGGAGTGGAGGTCCTTCAGGAAAAATAAGGAAAGGGGGACCGCAGACATGCGCTTACCGCTGGTTGCCGGGAACTGGAAGATGCACAAGGATCACCGCGAGGCCGTCGATCTGGTGAGGGAGCTGGACGGCCTCCTGGCCGGCCTGGAAGGGGTGGAGGTGGCGGTGTGCCCGCCCTTTACCGCTCTCTCCGACGTCGCGCGGACGCTCAAGGAATCCCGATCGCGTATCGTCCTGGGAGCCCAGGACGTCTACCCGGCACCGGAAGGGGCCTACACGGGGGAGATCTCCCCGCGGATGTTGAAGGCACTGGAGGTGCATTACGTCATCGTGGGACACAGCGAACGCCGGGAGATCATCGGGGAAGGGGACCAGCTGGTAGCCGCCAAGGCGCGCGCCGTCCTGGAGGAGGGCATGGTCCCCATCCTCTGCGTTGGCGAGACCCTGGAGGAGAGGGAAGAGGGTAAGGCGGAATCAAAGGTCAGGGGGCAGCTGGAATCGGCCCTGGCCGCCTGGAGCAGCGACGAGGCCTCCGCCTTGGTGATAGCCTATGAGCCGATCTGGGCCATAGGTACGGGAAAGACGGCCACCCCCGAGGACGCCCAGGAGATGAACTCCTTCATTCGCGGATGGCTCGCCGAGAGGTTCGGGCAGGATACCGCCTCCGGCGTGCGCATCCTCTACGGAGGGAGCGTCAAGCCGGATAACGCCGCCGAGCTCATGGCCATGCCGGACGTTGACGGGGCGCTGGTCGGCGGGGCCAGCCTGAAGGCAGCGGATTTCGCGGCCATAGCCCGTTTCCGGGAATAGTCATCGTCGCGTCGCAGAAGGCACTATCCGCGGCGACCTCCCTTACTCCACGCAGTTGGCGGAAGAGGCAGAAGGGAAGGCCTCGGAAGTTTTGCGCCTGCGTAAAACCCCTCCTGAAAGGCCGTATAAAAAGGGGGGTTGCTTTCCTCACGATTCCCGCGCCCGCGAGTCTTATGCCCGTGTGCTCAAGCCGGTAAAAGGGGTGGTGAGCATTCCGTTGACGGGGCGGCGGATGCGCCGAGGGATCACATAGGAGGCGCTGCCTTGCGTAAAACCCGGACCGGCAGGGGAGGGACCGCCGCGGCGCGGCAACAAGACGCGGAATCGAGCGAAAGAGGCTCACCCGTGGTGGGCCGGACGCTTCGGAAGGAGGGGTAGCGTAAAGATTCGGTAGGCGCCCGGGGTTTGAAAGGGGCCGAGAGGCCACTCCGTCGTCCCGGCAAAAGGAGCGAATCCGACTGGAAGAAAGGTTTGATCTCTCGACGGGGGGACGTTTGAGTCGCAGGAGTGGTACAATCGTAGACGAGAGGTCCAGGGAACATGACCTCAAGCCGTCGAAGAGGAGAAGAATTGAAAGGTAAGGTCAGGAGGTAGGAATTGGATATCCTGAAATACATAATGCTTCCCCTGTTCTTTCTCTCCGGGCTCTCCATGACCATCTTCGTGCTCCTGCATTCCGGCAGAGGAAGCGGGCTCTCCAGCGCCTTCGGTGGGTCCTCCTTGGGAGGCCTCTCCGGGACCCAGGTGGTGCAGAAGAACCTGGACCGCATCACCATAGCCAGCGCCTTCATCTTCGTCATTACCACCATAGTCCTCATCTACATCTACAAGTGAGGACGAGGGGTTCAATGCCCTCCCACGGCCTTTAAGGGTGTAGCCGTTGCTATTCTCATGCAGGGCTCCCAGCCTTTTTTCATCAGGCTTGGCTTCACCGGGAAATAAAAGAGCCCACCCGGGGACTCTCTTCTTCACGGGAAGATGTCAGAGTACCTGCTCGTACTTTGGGTGGACTTGTTCACGCCGTGTCTTAAAACCCAGCCGTTTTAAAAACGAGCCCTGGACGTCTTGTAGAGCCCAACCCCTCAGGGGACCAATGATGACTTGGCGCTTCATTACTGGATCAAAGGGTTATCCGGCGAGGTTACCTCAAGAGGCTCAGGAGATATCTTCCAAAGCGACCGGGAACTCCGAGTAGATGTTGATCACCTTCCATCCCGGTGTGCCCGCGTCTCCTCGCGGGATGGGAATCAGCGGTGGTCCGGGCACTTGTCGAAGAACGACCTGTCCTTGCCCGTTCTTTTCACAATCCAGTCCACCTGGGCCTCGGGTATGTAGGGGATGCCGCAGACGCTGCACCTGACCATATTGAAGTCCTTGTGCCATATATGGCGCACGCCGTCCCTCTCCTCGAGCTTGATGGCCCCGGTGGGGCAGGCGTAGGCGCAGGCGCCGCATCCGATGCACGCGTCCGACGGCTTGTCGTAAGGGGTGGCTGGTTTCTTGTCCGCCCCGCGTCCGACCATGGCTATGGCGTGTACGCCCACCACCTCGGCGCAAACGTTGGCGCACAGCGCGCAGGCGATGCACTTGTAGCGCTCGTTCTCTCCCTCGTCCTTGCGGAAACGGACCTCGGTGACGCCCTCGGCGGCGGCCATCCTCCGAATGACCTCCGAATCCGGCACGCGCGCCAGGAGTAGCTCCAGCAAGCCCCTGCGGACCCTGCGCACCAGGGGGGTGTCGGTCTTCACCTCCAGGCCCTTGCGCACCGGGTAGTTGCAGGAAGTGACCAGCCTCATCCTGCCGCCCTGGTGGGCCTCCACGAGACAGACGCGGCAGGAGCCGCCGCTGGAGGTCACCTCGCTGTTGTAGCAGAGCGAGGGGATGTAGATGCCGTTCCGGCGCGCCACCTCCAGCACGGGGGTGTCTCTTTCGGCCTCAAAGGTCCTCCCGTCGATGACCACGCTTATCTTTTCCATGCTACAAGATCCTCACCGCGTCGAAGGTGCATACGTCCTTGCAGACGCCGCACTTGATGCACTTTGACGTGTCGATCACATGGGCCTCCTTGCGCTTGCCCGTGATGCAACCTTGCGGGCAGTTCTTGGCGCACAGGCGACAACCGGTGCACGCCTCCGGGTCTATGGAATAGGTGATGAGCGCTTTGCACACCCCGGCCGGGCACTTCTTGTCCTTGATGTGGGCTTCGTATTCCTCCCGAAAGTACTTGATGGTGGAGAGCACGGGGTTGGCGGCCGAGGTCCCCAGGCCGCACAGTGCCCCCCAGGTCAGAAGATCGCACAGCTCCTCCAGCATGGACAGGTGCTCTTCCCGGCCCTTTCCCTCGGTGATCTCGGTGAGCAGGTCGAGCATGCGCGGCAAGCCGTCGCGGCAGGGAGTGCACTTCCCACAGGACTCCTCCACCAGGAACCCGGTGAAGTACCTGGCGACGTCCACCATACAGGTGTCCTCGTCCATCACGATGATGCCCCCGGACCCCATCATGGATCCGGCTTTGGTGAGGCTGTCGAAGTCGATGGGCAGGTCCGCAAGGCTTTCGGGGATGCAGCCGCCGGAGGGGCCACCGGTCTGCACCGCCTTGAACTTCTTCCCGCCCAGGATGCCTCCACCGATCTTATCCACCAGTTCGCGTATGGAGATGCCCATGGGGACCTCCACCAGGCCGGTGTTGTTGACCTTGCCCACCAGGGAGAAGACCTTGGTGCCCTTGGAGCTCTCGGTGCCCATGCTCGCATACCATTCCGCGCCCTTGAGGATGATCTCGGGCACGTTGGCCCATGTCTCGACGTTGTTGAGGACGGTGGGTTTGTTGTAGAGGCCCCTCTCTACGGAGCGGATGTACTTGGCCCGCGGCTCGCCCACGTTCCCCTCCACGGAGCGCATTAGCGCCGAGGACTCGCCGCACACGAAGGCACCGCCGCCGCGGCTTATCTTGATGTCGAAGGAAAAACCGGTCCCCAGGATGTTCTCTCCCAGCAGGCCCTTCTCGCGGGCCGCCTCGATGGCGATGGTCAGGTTGCGCACCGCCAGGGGGTACTCGTCGCGCACATAGATATACCCCTGATGCGAGCCCACGGCGTAGGCGCCGATGATCATGCCCTCGATCACCGCATGCGGGTCTCCCTCCATGATGGAACGGTCCATGAAGGCACCCGGGTCTCCCTCGTCGCCGTTGCACATCACGTAGCGGACGTCGCTTTCCACCGCCGCGCAGGAGCGCCACTTGGTCCCGGTGGGGAAACCGGCACCGCCGCGCCCGCGCAGGCCCGATCGCTCCACCTCGGAGATGATCTCCTCGGGTTGCATCCCCAATGCCTTGGCCAGCCCGGCATAGCCGCCCACCAGGATATAGTCGTCGATGCTGGTGGGGTCGATGGTGCCTATATGCCTCAGGGCGATGCGCAGTTGGTGCTTGTAGAAGGGGATCTCGCTGTAGCGCGGGACCATCTCCCCGCTGGCCTTGTCCTTGTAGGCCAGCCGCTCCACGATGCGGCCGCCCTTGATGGATTCCTCCACGATCTCCGGCACGTCCTCCGGTCTCACCTTAAGGTAGAGGATGTCTTGAGGCCTGAGCACCACCAGCGGGCCGTTCTCGCAGTATCCGTGACAACCCGTGGTCTTGAAGCCGATGTTCACGTCCACCTGGAGCCCCTGCTCCCTTATGGCCTCCGTGAAAGCCTCCGCCACCAGCCTGGAGCCGTTGGCCTGGCAGCCGGTGCCGAAGCATACCATCACCGTGGGCAAGTCGGGTTTGGACGCCGCGGCCAACTCCCGGCGGTAGGCCTCCAGTTGCTCTACGGAGTTGATGGCTCCCATATCCCTAACTCCCAACATGTTTCTTGACCATGTCCACGATCTTGGATGGGCGGCTCTGTCCGTGATATACCTCGTCGACCAGGACCACCGGCGCCATGGCGCAGGCCCCCACGCAGTTGACGCATTCCAGGGTGAACTCCCCGTCCTCCGTGGTCCCGTTACGTCTCACCTTCAGCTCCCGCTCCAGCGTCTCCAGGAGCTGGGGCGCGCCCTTTAGGTGACAGGCCGTCCCCGTGCACACCTTGATGGTGTGCCTGCCGCGAGGGGTGAGTGAGAGCGCCTTGTAGAAGGTGCCCATGGCATAGAGCTTGCTCAAGGGTACCCCCATGACCTCGCTCAAGCGGCGCATACCCTCCTCGGGGACATAGTGGAACTCCCGCTGGAAGTCCTGAAGGATCGCCAGCAGCGATTCCTCCGATTTCTCGTATCGGTCAATTATGCGGTCGAAACGGCTCAAGTCTTGAGTCGCGTCCTTGGTCATCTCCGCCATGTCGTCAACCCTCTTCACTCAGCTTGACCAGTTTCTCGTATTCCTCCGTAGTGCGTCGCTGGATGGCCTCGATGTCCTCTGGCGTGAGGTGCCGGAAACGGCCCTGTCCCTCGATATATTCCCGCACGGGGAGTATGGGATCCGGCCTGTAGGTGAGGCGGTACTTCCCATACTCGCATTCGTAGAGCGGGAACACACAGGTGTTCACTGCCAGGCGCCCGTACCTGATGGCCTCCTCCGAGGGGATGCGCCATCCTGTGGGGCACACGGACAGGATGTGCAGGTATGCCGGACCCTCGATGTCCGCCGCCTTCTTCACCTTCTCCATGAGGTCGAAGGGGAAGCTGGGGCATGCCGTGGCCACGTAGGGGATGTTATGGGCGATGGCGATCTTGGGCAGGTCCTTCTTCTGGGTGCGCTGGCCCTTGGACAGCCTGCCGGCCGGGCTGGTGGTGGTGCTGGCGCCCCAGGGAGTGGCGCTGGAACGCTGGATACCGGTGTTCATGTAGGCCTCGTTGTCGTAACACACGTAGACGAAGTCGTGCCCTCTCTCCAGGGCACCGGACAGCTGGCCCATGCCGATATCCGCGGTTGCTCCGTCGCCTCCCATGGCCACGAAGTTAATCTTCTTCGGGGGCAGTTTCCCTTTGCGCATCATGGCCTTCATGCCCGACTCGCAGCCGGTGATCACGGCCGAGGCGTTCTCGAAGGCCACGTGGATCCAGGGCACCTCCCAAGCCGTGGTGGGCAGAGGAGAGGAGACAATCTCCATGCAACCCGTGGCCATGGCCACTATGGTGTCGCGCCCCAGAGCCTTCATGACCAGGCGGACGGCCAGCGCCTCGGCGCATCCCTGGCAGGCGCGGTGACCGGAGGCGAAATATTCGCCCTTTTCGACCAGCCTGGCCGAGTAAACCGAGAACTTGTCCATATCCAGCTCCTCACTCGCGGACGCCGTAGAGCGTGAACCCGGCCGTGTCGCCCGCGGCGGCCTTGGCCTTTCCTCCCAAGATGATGGCCTTGAAATCCTCCACCCTCACATCCCTGCTGGCTAGTCCCGCCACGTAGTTCACTACCGCGGGAGCGTGTGGCCTGCGGTACATGGCGCTCCTCACCTCCAGGGCCACCGGGCCGCCGGGGCCCCCGAAGCTTATGGCGCGGTCCAGCACGATCAGGGCTTCCTTTCCGTCCACCGCCCTGTAGAGGTCCGCGAAGGGAAAAGGGCGCCATAGCCGGATCTTGATCACCCCGACCTTCTCTCCCTGCTCCCTCAGCTCGTCAACGGCGGCCATGGCCGTCTCCCCGAGGGAGCCCATGGTCACGATGCAGTACTCGGCGTCGTCGGCGCGGTAGGTCTCTATGGGGTTGTAGCGCCTCCCGGTGAGGGCGGCCCACTCCTCCCAACCCTTTACGCAGGTGGCGTAGGAATCCACGAGCGCCTTTTCCCGAGCCATCTGCGTCTCCGTGTATATTTCCGGCATGCCGAAACACCCCATGGAGACCGGGTTGTCCGGGTGCAGGGCTTTTTCCATCCTGTACTCGGGAATATATCGCCTTATCAGTTCGTCATCCTCGAACTCGATGGGCTCGATCATGTGGGTCAGGATGAAGCCGTCGATGTTTATGGCCACCGGCAGGCGAACCTCGGGGTCCTCGGCCACGCGGAAGGCCCAGAACACGTGATCGTAGGCCTCCTGGCCGTTCTCCACGAACACGTGTATCCAGCCGCCGTCGCGCACCATCATGGTGTCGGTGTGGTCGTTCCAGATGGACAGCGGCGCGGAGAGGGAGCGATTGGCGAGAGCCATGACCACGGGCAGCCGCATGGCCGAGGCGATGAAGAATATCTCCGCCATCAGTGCCAGCCCCTGGGAACTGGTGGAGGTGAAGGTGCGGGCGCCCACGGCGGCCGCACCGCAGCACACGCTCATGGCGGAGTGCTCGCTCTCCACGGGGATGAACTCCGCGTCCAGATGACCTTCGGCCACCATCTCGGAGAGGTGCTCGACGATATGGGTCTGCGGGGTGATGGGGTAAGCCGCTATGACGTCGCAATCCGCTTGCCCCACTGCCTCGGCCACCGCCAGCGATACCTCTATTCCCCTGCGCTCCCTGGCCATGTCAGCCTTCCTCGATCTCCATGTGTATGCATCCTACCGGGCATTCCCTGGCGCAGATGCCGCATCCCTTGCAGTAATCCAGGTCGGCCTCGAAATGCCCGTCCTCGGACTTTCCGATGGCCGCGTCCGGGCAGTAAAGCCAGCAGACGCCGCAACGGATGCACTGATCCTTGTCCACCACCGGCCGGAGCGAACGCCAGCTCCCCGTCTTGTACTCCCTGGAGCTTCCGGGCTCGCTTACCGTCGCCCCTATTTCCAGGTCCTGCCATCGGATCTCTTCCATGGGCTTGGCCACGTTCGCTTACTCCTTTAACACCAGCTCGCCATAGGCCCTCTCCAGGGCCTTCATGTTCTTCTCCCCCAGCTTGGGTCCGAAGCGCTCCATAAGGGGACCGCGCAGGTCCTCGACCCCCAGCAGGCCGGTGGCCCTTACGACCGCCCCCAACATGGTGGTGTTCACTATCACCCGCCCCAGCTCCTCCCGCGCAATCTGATCGGCGTTGATGGTGCCCACCCGGCAGGAGAAACGGCATTCGTTCATTATCTCCTCGTAGGACTTCTTGGTGTTGATGATGAGTATGCCGTCCTTCTTCAAGCCTTCTACCGGATCGATGATGGTGAGGAGCCCCGAATCGAGTACGACCACCACGTCTGGCTCGTATACCTTGGCGCGGAGGAGAATCCTCTTATCGTCCACCCTGCAGAAGGCCACCACCGGTGCGCCCCTGCGCTCGGGCCCGAAACTCGGGAAGGCCTGGGCGTACATGCCCTTGTTTATCGCCGCCACGGCGAGCAGCTCGGCAGAGGTCACCGCACCCTGACCGCCTCTGCCGTGAAACCTTATCTCCAACATGCGGTAAGCTCCCGTCGAACTGGCGTCCTTATCCTTTTCGGGCTGTTTTTCCGAAAAAGTTTTTCAATATTATATCTGAATCCGCTACCGGTTCAACCGGCTATTTCCGTCCGGCAGGAAGCGAAGACGAAGGTGGAGCCTGTTTCCCATAACCGGCTACGTCCAGGGCCTACAACACCGGCTCCTCAAGTTCTCCGTACAAACATGATATAGGTAGGCTCATAGCCCTCGGGTTCCCCTTCGGTGTGGCCCGGTCAACCTGGATGTGAACGGGTTTTGCCGGCACCGGGCACTCCGCAATGGGCACCTTACCGCCCGTCTGAGTTCGGCTATCCGTCGCCGGAGGACGAGGAGAGCGGCCGCATCCCGGCAAGAGATAACCATAGGTCTTCCTGCTCGAGATTCGGAAACCGCGAGGCCCTGTTCGAAAGGCGCGCAAAGAGAAACATCTCGTTGCATGGACGGCGGAGTGCGCCATGAAGGCGGCAATCACTTATGGTTCGTTCGCACCCCCTTAAGAGCGTGACGGAGACCACCGCGTATGGGGTTTACCGACATCCGGACCGGGCGCTTCAGAAGGTTTTGCGGAAAGAACAGGTGGGTTTGAGGTAAACCCCCATAGAAGGAAGGGACCTCTCTGATATCCTGACAGAGGACCAGGCCAAAACAGGGAGGTTGCTTCTCCCGGTAAAGACAGTGGAAGAAACGGTGAGGAAAGTCCGTCAGGAAGGCGGGCTATAAAGAGATATTATTGTAGTATAATGTTGCGATTAGGATCGGAAACGCCGCCGGGACTCCTTTGTGCGGCCAAGGGGAAAGGAGAGGAAGTGACCGACAGGTATCTGTTCACCTCGGAGTCCGTTACCGAGGGACATCCGGATAAGATAGCCGACCAGATAAGTGATGCCATCCTGGACGAGGTGTACCGCGACGACCCCTTCGGAAGGGTGGCTGTGGAGACCCTGGTCACCACCGGCCTGGTTATAGTGGCGGGGGAGATGACCACCTCCACTTATGTGGACATCCCCGGCGTGGTGCGCAGGACCATTGAGGAAATCGGTTACACGAGAGCCAAGTACGGGTTCGACTATGAGACCTGCGGCGTGGTGGTCTCCATCGACCCCCAGTCACAGGACATCGCCCAGGGCGTGGATCAGGCCTACGAGGCCAGGATGGGGATGACGGAGGACGAGATGCTCGATTCCCTCGGGGCCGGGGACCAGGGGATGATGTTCGGCTTCGCCTGCAACGAGACGCCGGAACTCATGCCCATGCCCATCATCCTGGCGCACAAGCTGGCGCATCGGCTGGCGGAGGTGCGCAAGGCGGGAATACTTCCCTACCTGCGCCCGGACGGAAAGTCTCAGGTCACCGTGGAATACGAGAACGGCAGGCCGGTCAGGGTCAACACCGTGCTCATCTCCGCACAACACCGCCCCAACGTGGACATCGAGGAACTCATGAAGCCGGACCTCATAGAACACGTGATCCATCCAGTCCTCCCCCCGGAGATGGTGGACAAGGACCTGCGGGTGCTGGTTAACCCCACGGGGAAGTTCGTTACCGGCGGGCCCATGGGCGACACCGGCCTGACCGGGAGGAAGATAATCGTGGACACCTACGGGGGCATGGCCAGGCACGGCGGAGGGTGCTTCTCGGGGAAGGACCCCACCAAGGTGGACCGCAGCGCGGCCTATGCGGCCCGCTACGTGGCCAAGAACGTGGTGGCCGCAGGTCTTGCGGACCGCTTCGAGATACAGCTGGCCTACGCCATAGGTGTGGCCAGGCCGGTATCCATCATGATCGACGCCTTCGGCACGGAGAAGGTGGAGCTGGACACCATCCTGGAGCTCATCCGGGCCCATTTCGATCTCCGACCGGCGGCCATCATCCGGGACCTCAACCTCAGAAGGCCCATCTACAAGAAGACGGCGGCCTATGGCCATTTCGGACGCATGGATAAGGACTTCACCTGGGAGAAGACGGACAAAGCGGAGATACTGCGGCGGGAAGCCGGACTGGACTGAGACCGCTCAGTGTGGGTTGCGTCCAGGGATGTTAACCTGGAATAGTCGGAGGAAAACCTATTGTCGCCATTGGAGGCATGAGGATGGCCGTTCTGCCCATAAGGGTCTTCGGGGACCCGGTTTTACGTGAGGTCTGTCCCGAGGTGAAGGAGATCGACGAGAGCGTGGAGGCGCTGGTCCGGGACTTGACGGACTCGCTCCCGCGTCCCGGCGGCGCGGGTCTTTCCGCGAACCAGGTTGGGGTGTTGAAGCGCGTCTTCGTCTTCGAGGACCAGGGGGAGGTAAGGGCCTGCATCAACCCCAGACTCTTGTCCGTTTCCGAGGAGACGGAGGAGGAATTGGAGGGCTGCTTGAGCCTTCCGGGAGTGACCGTTCCCGTGCCCAGACACCTTGCCGTGGTCGTGGAATATATGGAACTGGACGGAAGCACCAGACGGCTGGAGGTCGAGGGATGGCTTGCCAGAGTTTTCCAGCATGAGCTGGACCACCTGGAAGGCAGGCTGATCCTGGACAGGACGGACCGCGAGAGCAGGGTACAGGCCATCCAGTACCTGCAGGGGGAGGCGGCCATCGAAGGCCATTGACGGCGTCGGGGACAAGGGGAGGGACCTTCGATTTCTTGAACTACCTGTACATGGGAAGCGGCGAATACGCGCGCGATGTTCTGGGATACATTACCAACGAGGAATGGGTGCCCCTTGCGGTGATTACACGACCGGACAGACCATCGGGCAGGGGGCTGCGAGTGCGGCCCACGCCGGTGGCGGAGTTGGCGGAAAGGATACGGCTGAAGCTTTACAAACCTGAAGCCCTGGACGCCAGCGAGTTCGAGGGATTGCTGCGGAGTCACCGGCCGGACTTCGTCCTGGTATGCGACTACGGAAACCTGATACCCGAAGGAGTGCTTTCCCTCATGCCACAACGTTTCCTTAACCTGCACCCATCTCTTCTGCCCCGTTACCGGGGAGCGGCGCCCATAAGACGCGCGTTGATGGATGGTGCGTCGAGGACCGGGGTCTCCCTGATGGTGATGGACGAGGGTCTGGACACCGGACCGGTGGTCCGGGCCCTGGAGGTGGAGGTCCTTCCCGCCGATGACGCGGAGACCCTGCGACGCCGGCTTGCCGAGCGGGGTGCGGAATTGATCCGGGCCACCGTCCCCGCCTATTTAGAGGGAAGGCTTCGGCCCCGTGAGCAGGACTCCGGCAAGGCCACCTACGCCCCTCCCCTCCGGAAAGAGGAGCTTTATATAGACTGGAACGAGCCGGCCGCCGAGATCCACAACCGCATACGGGCCCTTGCCCCCTCACCGGGGGCACGGGGGAGGCTTGGCGGGAGATGGATAAAGATACTCCGTTCCCGGCCCAGGGAGGAGGTCCTGACACTCAGGCCCGGGGAGATTGTCGCCGAACGCGGTGGGGAGATGCTCGTGGGAACGGGGAGAGGGGCTCTGCAGGTCCTTCTTCTGCAGCCGGAAGGCCGCAGGCGCATGGAGGCATCCGAGTTCCTGAGGGGTTACCGCGGCGGGAAGGGAGAGTCCTTCGAGACGGTGAGCGAAAATGTCTGACGCAGGAAGAAAAAAGAAAAAGAAGGGTCCCGTGGCCAGGGAGAGGAAGTCGGTGCTCACCGCCGTGGATGCACGGGATATGGCCTACCAGCTCACCCGGCGGGTGCATGCCGGAGGAGGATACCTGGGGCTTTTGATCAGATACAGCCTGGACAACGGTAAGCTGGACGCCCGCGACCGGGCCCTGGTGGCCGAGCTGGCTTACGGCGTGCAGAGGCATAGGAACAAGGTCGACCACGTCATCGCCGCCTTTTCCAACCGGCCGCTGAAGGAGCTCAATCCCGAGGTCCTGGACATCCTGAGACTGGGAATCTTCCAGCTTTTGGAAATGCACGTCCCCCCGCACGCTGCCGTGAACGAGAGCGTGGAGCTGGCTAAGCGGCACCTCGGGAAGGGTGCCGGATACGTCAACGCGGTTATGCGGTGCGCGGCCGAGGGTCTGGAACAGGTCTGCTGGCCCGGGCCGGACGACCTCCCCGCCCATCTGGAGGTGGTCCATTCCCATCCCCGCTGGCTGGCCGAATACCTGATAAAGCGCTTCGGTGCGGAGGAGGCCCTGCAGCTCTGCCAGGCCAACAACCTGGTTCCCACCCTCACCCTGCGGGTAAACCCCCTGCGCGCCTCAAGAGAGCAGCTTCTCGCGGAGATAGCCTCCCGTGGCTGGCGGGGAAAGCCCTCCGGCCTGCTGCCCGAATCCCTGGTGGAGGTGGCCATCCCCTATCCCACCCTCATGGAGTGGCTGGAAAAGGGTTTCTGCGTGGTCCAGGACGAGAGCTCGATGGTGGTAAGCCGCGTTGTGGACCCCCGAGAAGGGGAGGTGGTGGTGGACGCCTGCGCCGCACCGGGCGGGAAGGCCACTCATCTGGCCCTGCTGGGTGGGGAGAGGTGCCGGGTGATAGCCGTGGACCGCAACCCCAAGCGCCTTAAGGCCATGCGCAACGTCGTCGACCGGCTGGGCCTGAAGAACGTCGAGATCCTCGCCGGGGACTCCGCCCACCTGAGCGAGGTGGTGAAGTCCCCGGCCGATGCCGTACTCCTGGATGCCCCGTGCAGCGGGCTGGGGACCCTGCGCCGGAATCCGGATCTGAAATGGAAACGCTTCCCGGGCGACATCGCCAACCTGGCCGCCGTGCAGTCCAGACTCATCAGGGGCTGTGCGGATGCGGTGCGCCCCGGCGGCGTCCTGGTCTATTCCGTGTGCACCTTCACCCTTGAGGAGACGGTGGGGGTGGTGGAGGGCTTCCTTCGGGAGAGGAAGGACTTCGCGCCCGAGAGCCCGGAATCACTCCTGCCCGAGAGGCTGGCCGCGGACCTGTCACCGCGTGGGTACCTCCAGATTCTGCCCCACCGCCATGACATGGAGGGGATGTTCATCGCCCGCCTGCGGAGGAAGGGTTGAGAAGGGCAGCCTGACGCCACCTGTTTTGTCCATCTTCGCCACCCTGTGCAACTTCTTCGAAAGCGGCACGGCCACTCAGCGGAACGGGGTTCCTTCCATGATGGGGGATGCAAAAGCTCGATACCCGTGCCCGAAGGGGAAGGGGCAGCTCGCTATCGCCGCCTGAGGGGGAGCACTCAAGGCATGTCGTGAGGGCCGATTCTGTTCCCGCCGCCGGCGTCACGCTGCACGGCGGGCGGAGAAGCCGTCATCCCCCTTCCGGGAAACTCCGTGAGGCGGACCCTTAAGGGAGGGCCGGCAGTAAGAGAGGTTATTTTGTCACCCCGCGGAAATATAATCAGTGAAGACTTGATGGGATGACTTCGCGCGCGGGCGGTTGACGGTGTAGCCGGGTCTTTCGGAGAGCGGGAGGATGAAAGTGGAGAAGGAAAAGGCGTTGGAGATGGCCCTCATGCAGATCGAGAGGCAGTTCGGAAAGGGCTCCATCATGAAGCTGGGCCAGGACAATCACCGATTCCAGGTAGAGGTCATCCCCACGGGGGCTCTTTCCCTGGACATCGCCTTGGGGATCGGAGGAGTGCCGCGGGGGCGTATAGTGGAGATATTCGGCCCCGAATCCTCGGGAAAGACCACCGTAGCCCTGCACATCATCGCCGAGGCGCAGAAGCGTGGAGGTATCGCCGCCTTCATCGATGCCGAGCACGCCCTGGACCCCAGCTACGCCAAGGCCCTAGGGGTGGACGTGGACGAGCTACTCATCTCCCAGCCGGACACCGGCGAACAGGCCCTGGAGATAGCGGACATGCTGGTGCGCAGCGGGGCCCTGGACGTGGTGGTCATCGACTCCGTGGCCGCCCTGGTACCCCGCATGGAGATCGAGGGGGAGATGGGTGATTCCCATGTGGGTCTCCAGGCTCGCCTGATGTCCCAGGCCCTGCGCAAGCTCGCCGGGACCATAAACAAGTCCAACACCACGGCCATCTTCATAAACCAGCTCCGGGAGAAGATAGGCGTGATGTTCGGGAGCCCGGAGACCACGCCCGGTGGGAAGGCCCTGAAGTTCTACGCCTCGGTAAGGTTGGACATCCGTAAACTGGACAGCATCAAGCAGGGGGCGGAGATCATCGGCAACCAGGTGAGGGTGAAGGTGGTCAAGAACAAGATGGCCCCGCCCTTCCGGAAGGCGGAGTTCGACATCATGTACGGGAAGGGGATTTCCTCTGAGGGTAACGTCCTGGACCTGGCGGTGGAGCATGGCCTGGTGAAGAAGAGTGGTTCCTGGTATACCTACGGCGAGGAGCAGTTGGGGCAGGGGAGGGAAAACGCCAAGCAGTACCTTTCGGACAACCCTGACCTCATGCGCAAGCTGGAGAACCAATTGAGGGCCATGCTCAATCTCCCTCCCGTCCCGGAAGTAGCGCCTCGCGTTCCGCAAGAGGGAAAGATCAACGGTTCCAACGGCCCTAAGGCCAAATCGGAGAGCGCTCCAACGATTCCGGGCAAGGCTGCGGGTAAGGGCGGCGAGTAGAGCATCGAGCTCTTCTTGGCGAAGGAAACCCCGTTCCCCTGGGCTACGGGGTTTCCTTGACACTTTATCAGCGCTTTTCTTAGAATTGAAATCGGCTAAGGTTATTGGCAGCTGGTCGATATCCGAGCGGCGAGGCCGCTTCTTGGATAGCCGTAAGAGAGCGAGGGGTTGGTACCTGGACCTTACGGTAAATCTTAACCGTAGATTTAACCTTATGCCGAGAATCAAACTCGGCATTTTTGCGTTATTAATCCGGGTATAGCCCGGTTTGACATACAAGAAGGGAGGAAATGACCATGATCCTGGCAATCATTTGCGGAGCCGCGGCCCTTCTGGTTGGGGTTATTTCCGGTTACCTGGGGCGAAAGATCGTCGCCGAGTCCAAAATATCCTCAGCCGAGGACGCAGCAAGGAAGATCATCGAGGAAGCGGAAAGGGCCTCGGAGAACAAAAAGCGCGAAGCTCTACTTGAGGCTAAGGATGAGATCTTCGCCATGCGCAGTGAGGCTGAGCGCGAGATTAAGAATCGCCGCAGTGAGCTCCAGAGGTTGGAGAGGAGGCTGCTCCAGAGAGAGGAGCAGATGGACAGCCGGGCGGAGAACCTGGAGAAAAGAGAGAAGGCCCTAGCGGAGAAGGAGTCCCGGCTTGAGAGCATGCAGAAAGAAGTAGAGAGGACTCTCCGCGAACAGCAGGAGAAACTGGAGAAGATCGCGGGTCTCTCCAGGGAGGATGCCAAGCAGATCATACTGGCGCAGGTGGAGGAGGAGAGCAAACGAGAAGCGGCCCAGATATTGAAACGCATGGAGCAGAAGGTCAGGGAGGAAGCTGACAAGAGGGCCAAGAACATCATCGCCAACGCCATACAGAGATGCGCCTCCGATCACGTGGCGGAGACCACGGTGTCCGTGGTGCCCCTGCCCAATGACGAGATGAAGGGGAGGATCATCGGGCGGGAAGGCAGGAACATCCGCACCTTCGAGACCCTCACGGGAATCAACCTGATCATCGACGACACGCCGGAGGCGGTAATCCTCTCCAGCTTCGACCCGGTGAGGCGAGAGGTGGCGCGCCTCACCCTGGAGAGGCTCATCGCCGACGGGAGGATTCAGCCGGCGCGCATCGAGGAGATGTACGAGAAGGCCAAGGCCGAGGTGGAGGCGGAGATAAAGGAGGTCGGAGAGCAGGCCGTCTTCGAGGTGGGCCTACACGGGGTGAACCCGGAACTCATGCGGGTGCTGGGAAGGTTGAAATACCGTACCAGTTACGGGCAGAACGTGCTCAAACATTCCCTGGAGGTTGCCCACCTCGCCGGGCTCATGGCCGCCGAGCTGGGCACGGACATAAAACTGGCCAAGAGGGCGGGGCTCCTGCACGACATCGGCAAGGCCATCGACCACGAGGTGGAGGGATCCCACGCCATCATCGGTGCCGAGCTGGCCAAACGCCTCAAGGAGAGCCCGGCGGTCATCCATGCCATTGAGGCCCATCACGGCGAGGTGGAACCCCAGACCATCGAGGCCGTGCTGGTACAGGCCGCGGACGCCATAAGTGCGGCACGTCCGGGAGCGCGGAGAGAGACGCTCGAGAGCTACATAAAGCGGCTGGAAAAGCTGGAGACCATCGCCGATTCCTTCGAAGGCGTGGAGAGCTCTTACGCCCTCCAGGCGGGTAGGGAGATAAGGGTGATGGTGAAGTCCGACGTCATAGACGACCTGGGTTGTGTGACCCTCTCCCGGGAGATAGCCCGCCAGATAGAGGAGGAGCTGGAGTATCCCGGTCAGATAAAGATAACCGTGGTCCGGGAAAAGCGGGTCGTGGACTACGCCAAGTGAATTCTGAGCCGCGGGTTCGTAAAGGCACGGGAGACCGGATTCGCGGCCTTTTCCGGAGTGATTCCTGCGCTGGCCCGGGGACGGTATAATGCCCCCACTCATACGGCCCACGACATGGAAGGGAACAGGTCAATTTAGCGAGATCGGCTTGGCCGCTTGACCGGCGGATGAGACTTTCCTATCTTATTCTGGGTTTCTGTCGTGAAGGGGCAGAGCCCTTTTTTTCGGTGCAGGGGTTCAGGTACCTGCACAGGTTGCCGAGATGAAGGAATGGGGCAAGCTGTGTGACATAAAATCGGTCACCTTTACAACGGCGGGCCCCATAAGTAACCGCGTGATAAAAGCCATTCCGGCCGCGCGGATACCGAAGGGCGAGGTGTGAGGAGATGCGCGAGGCGGATAAGGGGGATGACCTGCTCGATTTCGTAAAGGACCTCACAGATCCCTCCACCTTAGCCGTTGAGGAGGACCTGGGTCATGGTTACGTGCGCCTCCGGGTGACGGAGGCAGAGAGGAGGCAGGCCCTCCAGGACATACGCAGCGTTGAGGACGTGGTCAAAGAGCTGGTGCGCAACGCCCGCGACGCAGGTGCCAGGCACATCCTCGTCTCCTTTCAGAAGGAGAGGGGGCGCTGGAGGAACATCTGCGTCTTGGACGACGGCGGCGGGATACCACCCGAGCTGCACAGCAAGATCTTCGAGGCCCGCGTGACATCCAAAGTGAAGGACGTGGTATCCGATCATCTGGGCATCCACGGCAGGGGGATGGCCCTGTACTCCATAAAACAGGTGGTGGGGGAGGTGGACCTGGTCGGCTCCGAATTGGGGAGGGGAACCGTGATCAGGGCTCGAATAGACACACGGAGCGTGCCCGAGAAGAAGGACCAGTCCACGTTTCCGAAGCTGGAGGTCAACGAGGATGGCATCCTCCAGGTTGCCGGCGGCCCGAACAACGTGCCCCGTGTGCTCACCGAGTTCGTCATACAGGACGGAAACGTGGAGATATACCTGGGATCCAATGCGGAGATCCTCTCCACCCTGTATCACCTCTCCTCGGAGCTTCGAAAATCCTGGGCCGGCGGGAGGGAGATAAAGGGGCGTCCTCTGTGGTTCGAACTGGGAGGCATAAGAGAGGGAAAAGCCCTCAAGGCCTTCGCCTGGGAGCGTCTGGGGCTGGCGGTCTCCGAGCGCAATGCCTTCCGGGTACTCGAATACGAGATACCGCCTCTGATGAGCATCAACGAGCTCCTGCGCAGTGGAGCCGACGACCCGTGCATCCGCCGTTCTGACCTGCATCGCCCTACCCGCGCGGACTGGGGCGAACAACTGGCGCGCCGCCTTACCCCGCAGGATTTAAAGGTGCTGGCCGCACGCATCGCCGAGGCCTTCGAGACCATAGGGGATAAGTGCTGGTTGAGCACCGAACAGCCAGTAATCAAGAGACGAAAGGACCGGCTGATAATCTCCCTTCGACTGCACGAGAAGGAGGATTGAGGGCTACGGGGCTCAAGGACGACCGAGACCTTTTGGGCGACGTTTCCCAGCCAGAGCAGCTTGTCCTCCCTTTCCACCATCCAGGCCTGGAGCTCAGGCCGGTTGCGCTAAAGTGGCCATACGTGACCCCGCCGCATCGCTCCACCGGGTAAAGGAGGGAGGGCCTCCATGGCGCTTTAAAGGCGACGTGGCCGCAGTGTATCGGATTGGTAAACCCCGATCCCCCTCTTCTGAGAGGATGGAACGGTACCGCGGGAGGGGGAGGTCGCATTACGCGTTCGGCTTTAAGGATCTGGAGCAGGCGGGAGCTTCAAAGAGAAGGCCATGCATCGCTCTTTAAAGGCGCATCTGACCACATTATAATAATGTCGATACCTGGGATGTCGGCTTCGCCGCACGCAAGGAGCAATGGGAGGAGTAAGAAGATGGAAGTGCTCAAGGTTTCCTCGAAATCGAACCCCAATTCGGTGGCCGGTGCTCTGGCTGGAGTTCTCCGTGAATCGGGAAGTGCCGAGATCCAGGTGATCGGTGCCGGTGCCCTGAACCAGGCTATCAAGGCCATAGCCATCGCCAGGGGATTCGTGGCTCCCAGCGGAATAGACCTGGTATGCATTCCTGCCTTCACCGACATCATCATCGATGGCGAGGAGAGGACGGCCATCAGGCTATCCGTAGAATCACGCTGACCTCGAGAGCGCTCTTGGCCTCGAGATGGCCATGAAGAATCTCTCCTTCCTTGCCGGCTCCCTCACGCAAGCGGTCTCTCAGGGTGCCGGCGCGCCAGAGGACCCTTTTATGGCGAGGAGAGGACGGCCATCAGGCTATCCGTAGAATCACGCTGACCTCGAGAGCGCTCTTGGCCTCGAGATGGCCATGAAGAATCTCTCCTTCCTTGCCGGCTCCCTCACGGAAGCGGTCGTAAAGGTTCGCAGCGCCAACGGTCTCTTTCCGCGGAAGGGTCGGCGTGCTGCCCGGCATCCGACTGGAACTACGTTCATCTCTTTCCCCGGGGGTTGTGGTTATAATATGTTAACCGGCGCAATGCTCCGTTACGGCCGTGCAGAACGTAAGCCGCCGCGGAGGCGGGACGCCGCCCGATGGACGACCTGGAGGATGAGGGAGGATGACCGCGCTCAAAGCGATATTTCTGCTGGTGGCCATCGTCTCCGTGCCCACAGTCTGTGTCTTCCTAATCCGCCTCAGCCTGAAGCTGTCCAGGAGCGTGGACGAGGTGAACCGCACCCTGAGGGATGCCCGTCCTCAATTGAACGTCTTTCTGGTCAATCTGAATAAGGCCGCCGAGGAGATAAACCTGGAACTGGAGAACCTCACCGTGGCCACCGGCGAGATACGCGACTTGCTCACAGGACTGGAGTCCGGCCTCGAGGCTGTGGAGAAAGCCCTCCGTTCTCCGCTGGCCAGATGGGGAAGTGCACTCGCCGCCACGGCTGCCGGCAAGAGTATCCTGCGCCGCGTCCTTCATCCGCGGGGATGACATAAGACGCCGAGAAGGGAGGTATCGGCCATAGACTTCATCTTTTCCACGGCTTCGCTCTTCCAATGGGAACTGGAGCGCATATTCTACCTGGCAGGCGAGGCGGGTTTTGCTGGCGTAGAGCTTATGGTGACCAAGCGACCGGAGACCCAGTCCCCGGAGGAGGTGAAACGGCTGGCGGACAGATACGGCTTGAGCGTCGATTGCATTCACGCTCCCTTTCTGATGGCGGCGCGAAAGGTCTGGGGCGATTACCGGGGCAAGATAGAGCTCTCCCTGCAGATGGCCAGGCACCTGGGAGCGGAGGTGGTGGTGGCCCACCTGCCCTACCTGTGGCAATGGCAGTACGCGCGTTGGATACGCCGGAATCTGGATGCCAGCCGCAAGGAAGGAGGCGTTTGTCTGGCTCTGGAGAACGCCATGCTGCTCAAGCTGCGCCGCCCCGTGAACTTCAGTTTCTATAACAACCTTCACGCGCTGACCCGTTTCCCCCACCTGGTGTTCGATACCAGCCATTTCGCCGTGGCCGGCGTGGACATTTTCAGGGCATGGGACATTCTGGGAGAACGGGTGAGGCATGTCCATCTTTCCAATAATTACCTCAAAGGCTTTGACGACCACGCCCTGCCCTTCGAGGGCCGCCTTCCCCTGGAACGCTTCCTCAAACTGCTCTCCGCCGCCAATTACGGAGGAAAGGTCTCCCTGGAGCTCGGACCGGGCCCGCTGGAAGCGAGGCTGGGCGAAAGGCGAGTACTGTCCAATCTAAGGCGCAGCCTGGAGTTCTGCCTGAGCTCCGTGTGAGGCCTGGCATCCCATCCCTTGTTTTTCCTCCAGGAGGTATGACTTCCTCTTGAACCGCGCCGGAGAAGGCTCCCCATTTGCAGGGTATGGCATTTGGGCCGGAATGCGGCCCGTTTTTAGGCGCGGAAGGATACCGGCTCTCAAGCGGATTACACCTCGACCGGGCAAGGGTGAGGGATGCCTTGCTGTTCGAGCCCACGCCGTGGGGGTTTGGAGGCCGGCGATCCAACATCGAGGCATGGTTTACAATTGAAGGTATGGAAACGGAAAGGAGTTATGCGCTGCTCGTCTTCGGATGCCAGATGAACATCCACGACGCTGAGCGCATCGCGGGCATCCTTGAAGAAGCGGGCTGGAGGGAGACGGAGCCCGGGCAGGCCGAGGCGGTCATCCTCCTAACCTGCTGCGTTAGGCAGAGCGCCGAGGAAAGGCTGTACGGACGGCTCGCTTCCCTCCGTCCGCTGAAGGAGGAGAGGGGTACCCTCATCGCCGTTGGCGGGTGCCTGGCCCAGAAGGAAGGGACGCGTCTTCTGGAAAAGGCTCCTCACGTGGATCTGGTCTTCGGGACCCACCAGTTCCCCCGCATAGCCGAGCTTCTGGACGAGGCCTCCAGGAGCCGCCTTTGCGAGCTGGGGATGGACGGGCTCCACCTTTCCGGGCTGCCTTTCCGGAGGAGGGAGGGCTTCAGGGCCTGGGTGACCATCACTCACGGCTGCGACAACTTCTGCGCTTACTGCGTGGTCCCCTTTGTCCGCGGGAGAGAGGTGAGCAGGCCCATAGAGGAGGTTCTCGAGGAAGTGGGTCGCCTGGTGGAGGAGGGGGTAAGGGAGGTCAACCTTCTGGGCCAGAACGTCAATTCCTACCGCCTCCGGGAGGAGGGGCGGAGCCGTTTCGCGGAACTGCTGCGGCTCATGGGGTGTGAGTTCCCGGGGGTGTGGGTACGATTCACAACCTCCCACCCCCGCGACTTCGACCGCCGCATCATGGAGGCCATCGCCGAGACGGAGAACGTGTGCGAGCACGTACACCTCCCCTTGCAGGCCGGCTCGGACAGGATACTCAAGGCCATGAACCGGGGGTACGGGGTCGAGGATTACCTGTGCAAGGTGGAAGAGCTGCGGCGCATGGTGAGGGGGGTAGTGGTGAGCACCGACCTCATGGTGGGCTTCCCCGGGGAGACCGAAGAGGACTTCAAGCGCACGCTGGAACTCGTGGAGAGGTGCGCGTTCGATGCCGCTTTCACCTTCATCTACAACCCGAGGCCAGGAACCGCTTCCGCGCGGCTCAAGGACGACGTACCCCGGGAGGTCAAGCTGGAGCGGCTGCAGAGGCTGGCGGACCTCACCCGGCGATTGACCGCCGAGAGCCTGCGGCGGAGGGTAGGGGGGGTGGAGCGCGCCCTGGTCGAAGGCCCCAGTCGCAAGGACGACAAGGTATGGAGGGCGCGCACGAGGGGAAACCAGGTGGTTCACTTTCCTCGGGGAGAGGAAGACCTCACCGGCAGGGAGGTACGGGTGAGGATCACCGGCTCCGGCAGCTGGAGCATGCGGGGAGATATAGTGGACGTCTACTGACGAACTGTCGTGCATACGCATGGTAAAGAGGGGCCGGTGGGGGCAAGAGGGCAGCTCGCACATCTCCTCCGGCGTGGATTCAAATGAGGGAAGAGGAGGCTGTCCCGGCGCTGTCGTTTTACGGGGCCCGGAGCGGGGTATCTTTATAACTGGCCGTTGCGACGGCATCGGGAACCGTCCTCTGGACATGAGGTGCGGGACCGGCGGGGAAAGGATGTCGAACGGGTGTCATAGGGGGGGTGATGGAGTGAATGCGGAAGCGGGAATACTTGGCGGATGCATAGTCCCCCACCCTCCGCTGCTGGTGCCCGACATCGGGGGAAGGGACGTGGAGACGGTGCGCTCCACGCGTGAGGCCATGGAGAGGCTGGGTTCTGCGGTCAGGGATCTGGGCCCGGACGTGTTGGTAATGATCTCCCCCCATACCCCCATCTTCAGGGACGCTTTCACCGTGAAGGTGGGTGAAAGGCTGGAGGGGAGTTTCGCTTCCTTCGGCTGCCCTCAGGTCCGCATATCCAAACGCAATGACGTCGAGTTAGCCCGCGCCATGGTCGAGGAGGCCGAGTCGGAAGGCCTCCCGCTGGTGGCCCTGGAGCGCTCGAGGGGAGGGTGGCTCGACAGGGGAGAGGAACTCGACCACGGGCTCCTGGTGCCCCTGTACTACCTCGACCAATATCTGGAAACACCCATAATCTCCCTCTCCATCTCCGGTCTGGATTACCGTAGCCACTTCCACCTGGGGAGGATCGCCCGCGCGGCCTGCCTGAGGATGGGAAGAAAGGCCGTCTTCGTGGCCAGCGGAGACCTCTCGCACCGCCTGACCCGGGGGGCGCCCGCCGGGTATCATCCCCTGGGGTCGGAGTTCGACCGCCGCATAGTGGACATCGCCCGCACAGGCGATTTCGACTCTCTTTACCTTCTGGAGGAGGACCTGGTGGAGGCGGCGGGCGAATGTGGACTCCGTTCCATCCATGCTCTTTGGGGGGCCCTGAAAGACGGGGAACTGGAAAACCATGTTCTTTCCTACGAGGGCCCGTTCGGGGTCGGATACCTGGTCTCCCTGCACCTGCCCGCCACGAGGGAGGTGGGAGTATGAGCGGGAGGGACGCTCCGGGTGCCGCAAGTCCCCTCGTCTCCCTGGCCCGGTCGGCCATCGAGAAATGGGTCCGGGAGAGGAAGGTCCTGGATCCCGGGCCCCGGGAAAGGCTGCCCGAGGAGTTGAGGGAGAGGGCGGGAGCCTTCGTCAGCCTCAAGAAAGGAGGCGAGCTCAGGGGGTGCATCGGTACCTTCCAGCCCACCCGGGACAACCTGGCCGAGGAGATCGTCTCCAACGCCATAAGCGCCGCCACCCGCGATCCCCGCTTCCCGCCCGTGAGCCCCGAGGAGCTCCCGGACCTGGAGATAAGCGTAGACGTCCTCAGTGAGCCGGAACCGGTGGAGGACATCTCCCAGCTCGACCCCCGGCGCTTTGGGGTCATCGTCCAGAGTGGAGGACGGCTGGGCCTCCTGCTCCCGGACCTGGAGGGTGTGGACACCGTGGAGCAGCAACTGGATATAGCCAGGCGCAAAGCCGGAATCGGGCAACACGAACCCATCCACATATACCGCTTCACGGTCCGGAGGCATCATTGAGAAGCTCATCTTGCGGGACGTGCGCCGCAGGAGTTATCGCAGGGCGCAACGGTTACGAGGCGGCCCCGCCATCTCCCTCCCGGGACGCTTCGATGAAGCGTTTCCCCACTGCGAAGGCCTCGCTTTTCCGCCCCACCCCCCGAGCATGGGAGTCCGGGACCCGGAAGTACGGGCCCCGAGGGCAAATCGCGGGGCCGCTTAACGGATATGGAATCCGCCTATTCGACCTGCAGGCATCAACAGAGGAAATAAGTTACCAGGACAGGCTCAAGGATTGAGGAACGAGGGAAGAAGCAGCAGGCACATAAAGGTCGCCGCCATACTGGGCCCTACGGCGGTGGGAAAGAGCCGCATAGCCGTTGAGGTGGCCAGAAACCTCGAGGCGGAGATAATCTCCGTCGATTCCATGCAGGTGTACCGGGGTATGGACATCGGCACGGCCAAGCCGGGACACGAACTGCGGGAGGCCATCCCCCACCATATGATCGACGTGGTGAATCCCGACGAGGAGTACTCCGTAGCCCGTTTTCAGCTTGAGGCGCGCCGGGCGGTGGAGGAGGTGGCCTCGCGGGGAAAGGTCCCTCTTCTGGTAGGGGGCACGGGACTGTACTTCGAGGCCGTGGTCTACGACCTCCGCTTTCCTCCCGGAGGTGAGGAGAACGGGCTCCGGGAGGAATTGGAGGAGTGGGCGCGGCGGGACCTCGAGGGCCTGAGGGCACGCCTTAGGGAGGTGGATCCGGAGTTCGCCTCCCGCAGTGACTTCTCCAACCCCCGCCGCGTCATCCGGGCCATGGAGGTCTATATGCGAACGGGTGTCCCCATCTCTCGGTTACAGTCGCGCCGCGGAGAGCAGCCACTGGTGTATCCCTACGTTGGTGTGGTTCTGGATGCCCCCCGGCAGGCCCTCTACCGGGCCATAGACCGCCGGGTGGAGGAGATGTTCTCCGCCGGCCTGGTGGAGGAGGTGAGGTCCCTGGCGGAAAGAGGCCTTTCCCGCACCGCCCGCCAGGCTCTGGGGTACAAGGAGGTCCTATCTTATCTTGACAGCCGAAAAACGCTCGGCGAGACTATCTCTGAAATAAAGCGCCGTTCACGGCGCTACGCCAAGAGGCAGTTGACCTGGTTCCGCCGCCTCCCGGGATTGAGGTGGCTCAGGCTCGAGGAGAGCGAGCTTCTCCGGAGTTCCCCCGAGAGCTGGAAGAGGGTGTTCGAATGCCTGCGAGAGGGACTGGACGGAGGGGATTAGGTGGTCTTCTATAAATACCACGGCACGGGCAACGACTTCATAATCTTCAGCGCTATGGAACGGGGAGAGCCCTTCCTCTCACCGCAGGAGATCGCTGAGCTCTGCCGCAGGCACACAGGCGTCGGGGCGGACGGGGTGATATTCGCCTGCCCTCCGCGTGCCGGCGGCGACGCCGGGATGCGCATCTTCAACGCCGACGGCTCGGAGGCGGAGATGTGCGGGAACGGGATACGCTGCTTGGCCAAGTACCTGTACGAGAGGGAAGGAATCCGAAGGGACAGGATTTTTATAGAGACCCGTGCCGGCACCAGGGAGCTCCTCCTCACGGTCGAGGGGGGGAAGGTGCGGGAGGTGGACGTGGATATGGGATTTCCGGAGTTCGGCGGTCCGGATCTGCCCGATTCCGTGGAGGCCGGCACGCCCGTGGAGGTGACCCTTGACCTTCCCGGAGGAGAGAGGACCGAGGCCCTCTGCCTTTCCATGGGCAACCCCCATTGTGTGGTCTTCGTCCCCCATGTGGAGAGGGCACCGGTCGAGGCCTGGGGCCCTCACATCGAGAGGCATCCATATTTTCCCCGTCGCACCAACGTGGAATTTGTGGAGACGGTGGACGAAGGGCACATACGGGTGCGTGTGTGGGAGAGAGGAGTGGGGGAGACCCAGGCCTGCGGGACGGGAGCCTGCGCCGCCTTCGTTGCCTCCGTGCACTCCGGAAAGGGAGCTACCTCAATGGAGGTGTCGCTTCCGGGAGGTAGATTGCGGATCTATGCGGATCCGGGAGGTCACGTACACCTGGTTGGTGCTGCGGTGGAGGTTTTCAGCGGTGAGTTGAGTTCCGGGTGGATGGAGAGTCCGTGACCGGATGCAGGCATCTCCCAAGCTCCTCATGGGGTCGACCGCGGCCCCTTCTCCTGAGCTACCGTGGTGAGACGTATGGATACGAGTACATGGATAGAGTCATGAGGTTCCAAGGAGGAGACGGTGAGGTTTTCCGATAGGCTCGAGAACCTGCCCCCCTATCCCTTCGCCGAGATAGACAGGCGAATGGAAGAACTTGGCAGGGAAGGCGTGAGGTTGATAAACTTCGGCATCGGGGATCCCGACCTGCCGACCCCGCAGCACGTGGTCGAGGAGCTGCGGTTTCAGGCGGCCCGCCCGGAGAACCACCGTTACCCTTCCTATCAGGGCATGAAGCGCTTCAGGGAGGCCGCCGCCTCATGGTTCATGCGGCGCTTCGGCGTTGAGCTGGATCCGGACCGTGAGGTCCTCACGCTCATCGGCTCCAAGGAGGGCATCGCCCACCTTCCCCTGGCCTGCCTGAACCCGGGTGAGGCCGCGCTGGTCCCGGATCCCGGTTATCCCGTCTACCGCACCTCGGTCATCCTATCCGGCGGGATCCCTGTAGACCTGCCCTTGAGCGAGGAGGACGGTTTCCTCCCCGACCTGGACTCCGTGGAAGGCGCGGTATGGGACCGGGCCAGGATGATGTTCATCAATTACCCCAACAACCCCACCTCGGCGGTGGCCGACCTCTCCTTCTTCGAAAAAGCGGTTTACTACGCACGACGCCATGAGGTCCTCCTGGCCCACGACAACGCCTATTCGGAGATCACCTATGACGGTTACCGGGCACCTTCGCTTCTGGAGGTCCCCGGCGCCAGGGAATGGGGGCTGGAGTTCCATTCCCTGTCCAAGACCTACAACATGACCGGATGGCGTCTGGGTTTCGCCGTGGGAGGGGAGAGGGTCGTCGCCGCCCTGGGCAAGGTGAAGACGAATGTGGATTCAGGTGTCTTCAACGCCATCCAGCTGGCGGGAGTGGCCGCCCTGGAGGGCCCACAGGACTGCGTAGAGCACAATCGGAACGTCTACCGCCGGCGGAGAGACGAGCTGGTGAACGCATTGCGCCTACTGGGCTGGAAGGTGGAACCTCCGCGGGCCACCCTCTACGTCTGGATGCGGGTACCCGAGGGGCACACATCGGGATCCTTCACCAGGGAGCTCCTGGAGAGGGCGAGGGTGGTGGTGGTCCCGGGTGCCGCATACGGGTCCCGCGGGGAAGGCTACGTGAGGTTCTCCCTCACCCTGCCCGACGATGAGCTGAGGGAGGGCGTGCGCAGGATAAGGGAGGCCTTTTCCTGAACGGTGGACCTGCATCGCTCAGGCTTCCCGGTAAGGGCTGATCATAGGACGGTGTGAAGGCCTTTGAGCGAGGAGCGTAGCGACCTTACCGAACGGCCGCGGGAAGAGGAGGCGGAGAAGGCCGTCCTGGTGAGCGTGCTCTGGGGTGACGTCCCGGAGGTGGAGGCGGAGGAGAGCCTGTCCGAACTGCGCTCCCTTGCGGAGACCGCCGGAGCGGTGGTGGTTGATTCCCTCGTCCAGTCGCGCAGGAAACCGGATGCCGCTACCCTGCTGGGCAAGGGGAAACTGCAGGAGCTGCAGCGGCGGGTGTCGGAAAGCGGCGCCGATCTGGTCATCTTCGACCAGGAACTCACCTCCTCCCAGCAGCGCAACCTGGAGAACGCCCTGGACATCAAGGTAGTGGATCGCACCGCCCTGATCCTGGACATCTTCGCCCAGCACGCGCATTCCAAGGAGGGCAAAGCCCAGGTGGAGATGGCCCAGCTGCGTTACCAGCTGACCAGGCTGACCGGGAAGGGCGCCCAGCTCAGCCGCCTTGGAGGGGGGATAGGGACCCGCGGACCCGGGGAGACCAAGCTGGAGGTGGACCGCCGGCGCATTAACATGCGCTTGAGGACCCTGAACCGGGAACTGAGAGAGCTGACCCGGGTGCGGCGCGTGAAAAGGAAGAGGCGCCTCCGCCTGGAGATCCCCACCTTCTCCCTGGTCGGCTACACGAACGCCGGGAAGTCCTCTCTGCTCAACCTGCTCACCGATGCCGGAGTGCTGGTGGAGGACGGCCTTTTCTCCACCCTGGACCCCACGACCAGGAGGCTGATGCTCCCGGGGAACCGGCGCGCGGTGATCACGGACACGGTTGGTTTCATCAACCACCTCCCGCACCAGTTGGTGGAGGCCTTCAAGTCCACCTTGGAGGAGGTCAGGGAGGCGGACGTCCTGCTGCACGTCATCGACGCCTCCGCTCCCAACATCGAGAGAAGGACCAGGGCCGTGGAGGAGGTCCTGGAGGAGCTAGGAGCCCTGGATATCCCCACCATCTACGTGCTCAACAAGATCGACCTGCTGGACGGGGAGGCCAGGGAATACCTCCGCAAGAGGTATCCCGAGGGGGTGCTGACCTCCACCGTCACCGGTGAGGGCATCCCCGAGCTCAAGGAGAGGATGGCCGCCTGCATTCCCGCCTCGCGCACCATGCGCTTGAAGCTGCCCCTGGAGGAAGGCCGCCTCCTCTCTCTTCTCTATCGGCGGGGAAAGGTGCTGGAGCTGGGCTCCCGGGACGGATTCTACCATCTTTTGGCAGAGGTCCCTCCAGAACTGGCGGAGAGGTTGCGGGCCTTCAAGGAGGAGGAAGATGCCTGAAACGGCGGCACGCCACCGGTTGCCGAGGATATCAGAGGCGTGATGCGAGGAGGACCGAAACACCCTCCACGGCGTTTTATTGTAATATTCTGTTATATCTTCCTGTCCATTTCCACTTGCCACGAGGGGAGATGAGGGATACGGCCGGCGGAGTTAGTGAAGGCGGCCCATGGGCCGGTGAAACGGACCGTGAGGTGCGGGGGCGGGAATTCATCTTCCGGCTCTTCTCCACCTTGGGCTTTCTGCTGCTCGTTCAACTGGGGCGGCTTAACGTGAACTTGGGGGGAAAGGTCGACTACCCGCCTCTTTATGCGTTGGGTGGCGCATATATTACTTACACCCTGGCCGCCTACCGCTACCATGGCGTCTTGGGCAACAAGAGAGGGCTCCGATTGTTGACCACGGTGGTCGATCTGTCCGCCATCTGTCTGGCTATCTACCTCTGCGGGGGCGTGGAGAGCTACACTTTCCTCCTTCTCGGGATGTCCCCGGTCATCGGAAGCGTCTACGGCGAGCTCAGAGGCGCCCTGTTGGCCACCTTCCTGGGATTCCTGGGATACACGGTAGTGGTACTCGCCGACCGGAGCCTTCCCCCGGGTTTCGACCTCGCACAGGCCCTAATTTTGCGTTACGGCTTCCTGGCCGGCGCCTCCATCCTGGATATCTACCTCATGGACATCCTCATGAAGGACAGACGGCGGCTGCGTCTCTTCTACGAGATAAGCCACAGCTCGAGCAAGAGTCCGGCCCTTTACAACGTCATGGCCGAGATCACGCACCGCATGGCCGAGATCATGCGTGCGGAGATCGTGCTCCTCCTCACCCGTGACGAGAACGACGCTTCTCTGGTGGCCCAGCAGCCCTCGCCGGGGCTTGACTATCTGGTCGCCTCCCGCCTCAGGATTCCCCTGGGCTCGGAAAGCCTCCTGGCGAAGTCCTTTGAGCGTGGAAGCCCTCTCCTCTTGACCAGGCGCGCCTGCCGGGAGATGGAGCTGCCCATGCCGCTTCCGGTGATGCGCTTGCTGGACCTGATGGCCTGTCCACTCGAGGCACGGGGAAAGAAGATCGGCCTCCTGGTCCTGGCCAACAAACTGGATCGCAGGGGTTTCTCCCGCCGCGACATGGACATCCTGAAGCTGCTCGCGCCGCACATCTCCGTCTTTCTGGACAACGCCATCCTCTTCCGGCGCAGCGAGGAGAAGGTGGCCCAGCTGACCAGCCTCATCAGGGTGGTGGACGCCATCCATACCACTTCCAGCCTGGATCAGTTGTACAACCTGGCCATGGACGTCATCCGGGCCCTCTTCGCCCCTGACAAGGCCCTGATCAACCTGGTGGACGCTCAGTCCGGCAAGTTGAGGACCGTTCGCAACCTGGGTTACGACCAGGAATATGCCGAGAGGCATCTGAGCCATCCCTTCGAGCCGATCGCCGGATGCTTCGTCTTCAAGAGCGGAGACTACCTTATATGTCCCGACGTGAAAACGGAAAAGCGCTGTCCCAACATGATGGTCAGCGAGGACATAAAATCCGTCCTCTGCGTGCCCATCCGTTCGGGCACCAAGCTCTACGGGATACTGCATATGGCCAGCCGCTTCGAGAGGGCCTTCGACGAGGAGGACGCCGCTCTGGCCAAGGCCATAGGGGAACAGATAGGCGTGGCCGTGGAGAGGGCGCGCCTCTTCGAGGAGATAAGCCAGCTGGCGGTCACCGACGAGCTGACCGGCCTTTACAACATCCGCCATCTGAAGCGGGTTCTGGGGGAGGAGGTCAAGCGTTCCCTGCGCTACGGAAGGGCTTTCTCCTTCATCATGCTGGACATCGATTATTTCAAGATCTATAACGACCAGCACGGGCACCTGCGGGGAGATGAGGTGCTGCGCATACTCGCCGGGCTCCTGCAGCAGAACGTCCGGGAAGTGGACACCGTCTTCCGCTACGGGGGGGAGGAGTTCTCCATCATCATCCCCGAGGTGGCCAAGCAGGAAGCCATGGCCATGGCGGAACGCATCAGGCGGATGGTTCAGGATTACGTCTTCCCCTTCGAGGAATTCCAACCCGGCGGAAACCTCACCGTCAGCATGGGGATATCCGGTTTTCCGGAGGACGCCGAGGAGACGGAGGAGCTCATCGACCGCGCCGACCGCGCTCTGTATCGGGCTAAGCTCACGGGGCGCAACCGCGTCTGCCTCTACGACCCCTCGCTGGACCGGGAGGCCTTCCACCCCCATGTGCCCTTCTGACCCCACCATTGCCCCCCCACAGTCCCGGGTGAAGAGGGGGCCACATGCCGATTCTCGAGGATCGGGTATCTCCCGCTCGCCATCGCGTTCATCCCTTTTCAGGGTCGCATTGTCACGGGCGCCGAAGGGGGTATAAAATAGCATTCATCAAGGCGGGATGTGGCGCAGCTTGGTTAGCGCGCTAGACTGGGGGTCTAGAGGTCGCCGGTTCAAATCCGGCCATCCCGACCAGCGAGAAAGGCGGTCAAAGCCGCCTTTTTGATTTTGCGGCCTGCGCACGCTTACCCGCGCGTCACCCCCCTTGATTAGAATAAGCGCCAGGACGGACCATATGGGTATGCTTAAGCGCCTTGGGGGTGGCGCCGTCCCGCCCCGCGCCCGTCGAAAGGAGGCTTCATGGGGGAAGGATTGACTAAAGGCCCAGAGACCCTGGTCAGCATACCCCCGCAGAAGGGAGGTCCTCGATGATAAGGAGAAACATCGCCAATTTCTTCACCTGCCTGCGTGTGGCCCTGATCCCGCTGGTGGTGTGGCTGATCTTTACCGCCAGCCAGCACACAAGGGATGCCGCCCACGCCTGGGCGCTCGCCGTTTTCCTCTTCGCCGCCCTTACCGACTTCATAGACGGCCAGATAGCCCGCCGCACCAACACCATTTCCGAGTTCGGCAAGGTGGTGGACCCGCTTGCCGACCGCCTCCTGGTCATCGCCGTGCTGGTGGCCCTAATGTGGCGCCTCTTCATGCCCCTTTGGATGGGCATCCTCATCGTGAGCAGGGACGCGCTCATGCTGCTCGGCGCCCCCGTGGTGGGCATAAGGGATCCGCAGGTAAGGGAGCGGCTGGCCGTGCACTGGACGGGTAAGCTGGCCACCGCATTGCTCTTCACCGCCATCTGCATATTCATCTTCTGGAACCTCTACCGGCAGGTGAATTTAGTGGGGCTGGTGATATTCTGCGTCGGTATCTTCTTCTCCTATCTCAGCGGTTTCATCTACCTGCGCCGGGGTATAAAATTGTTAGGCGCTCGGCTGGAATCCTGAGGTATGCGGCGGTAAGGTCCGGATGTTCACGGAACGACATCCGGCGCGAGCCGGTAGCGCTCGGTGAGGAGGTGAGAGTATGAGTCCCCGTTTTACGCAGGAGAAAGACCTTTCCGAGGCCGTCCGCGTGAGCTGGTTGGGGCATGCCATGTTCCTCCTGGAGGACGGTTCAGGCCATCGCCTGGTCACCGATCCCTACGGGGAGGGGGTAGGTTATTCCCTTCCCCGCTTAAAGGCGGATATCGTCCTGGTGAGCCACGATCATTTCGACCACGCCAACGTGGGCCTTGTGGAGGGCGAACCAAGGGTGGTCCGGGAGGCGGGCAAAACGGAAATAGACGGCGTGGTCATCGAGGGCTTCTCCACCTTCCACGATGCCAGCGGGGGAAAGGAGAGAGGGCCCAATACGGTCTTCCGTATCCGCATGCAGGGCTTGACCTTCATCCACCTCGGGGACCTGGGGCACCTCCTCGGGAAGGACCTGGTGTCCGAGCTGAAGGGGGCAGACGTGCTATTCGTTCCCGTGGGCGGCACATTCACCGTCGACGACCGCCAGGCGGCGGAGTTGGTGAAAGCGCTTGCGCCGCGCATCGCCGTGCCCATGCATTTCCGCAATGCCGGATGCAATTTCCCCATCCTCACCGAGGAACCCTTCCTCGCGAGGTTCTCCGCCGTGGAGAGGGTAGGGAAGAGGCCGGTGTACATCGATCCCCGGGAACTACCCGAGCCCACCCTGATACTGGTGCTCGATTTCATCGACTGAGGCGCCCAAGGGAAAAGGGATAAAAGGGGTCACGCGGCGCGGGAGACTTTTCCGCGTTCCTCGTCCATTGGCTCGCTTCTTCCTGCACGGTCATCCCCGCCAAGCGTTCCATTCGCCTCTACGGACGGGGCCTCCGGCGGAAAAGAGGAGGGGGAACTTTTGGTTATAATAAGAAATGAATGGCCGAAAAGGGTTGCCGTGATCCCGACCCATGCAAGGCTGCGGCCGGAAAGTGGTTCCATTCCGGTAGGTGAGACGGAAGGGGGATCGAGGATCACGACCCCTCACGGCCGTCGTAACCGACCACACGTCTTCCACTTGCTCTTACATACCGGGAACCAGGAGGTGGACTTTGAAAGCGGTGATCATGGCGGGAGGCCAGGGCACAAGGCTGCGCCCTCTTACCAGCAACCAGCCCAAACCCATGCTCCCGGTGGTCAACAAGCCCATGATGGAGCACATCATCGAGCTGCTGAAAAGATGCGGGTTCCGGGAGATGGTGGTGACCCTGCAGTTCCTGCCCACGCTGATCACCAACTACTTCGGGGACGGGACGGACTGGGGCGTTAGCCTCGAATACACCACGGAGTTCGCCCCTCTGGGCACGGCGGGCAGCGTGAAGAACAGTGCCTCCTTTCTCGACGAGACCTTCCTGGTGATCAGCGGAGACGCCCTGACGGACATAGACCTCAACCAGGTGGTGGAGTTCCATCGCCGCCGTAAGGCCATGGTGACCATCACCCTCATACGGGTGGAGAACCCGCTGGAGTTCGGGATCGTGGTCACCGACGCGGAGGGACGCATTGAGCGTTTCTTGGAGAAGCCCAACTGGGGGCAGGTCTTCAGCGACACCATAAACACCGGGATATATGTGCTGGAGCCGGAGGTGCTCGAATTCATCCCCGAAGGCCAGCCCTACGACTTCTCCAAGGACCTCTTTCCTCGCCTCCTGGAGGGAGGTTACCCCCTCTACGGATACGTGGCCGACGGTTACTGGTGTGACATAGGCAATTTCGAGCAGTATGTCGCCGCCCACCGCGACGTCCTGGACGGAAAGGTGAAGGTGGAGATCCCCGGTTTCCGCATGGCGGAGAACGTGTGGGTGGGCGAGGGGGTGGACATCGAGCCGGGGGCGGAGATAAGGGGCCCCACGGTCCTGGGAGACCACTGTAAGGTGGAGTCCGGGACCAAGGTCCGGGAATACACCGTTCTGGGGCACAACGTGGTGGTTAAGAAAGACTCCTTCCTGCACCGGGCCATAATCTACGAGAACTCCTACATCGGCAACGGGAGCCACCTGCGCGGCTGCGTGGTGGGGAAGAACTGCGACCTCAAAGCCAACGTGCGATTGGAAGAGGGAGTGGTCGTCGGCGACGAATGCCTCATAGGGGAGAGCGTCCTGGTCAAGCACGACGTCAAGATCTATCCCTTCAAGACCGTGGAGACGGGGGCCACGGTAAACACGAGCATCGTCTGGGAATCACGAGGCCTGCGCACCCTCTTCGGGAAGAGAGCCGTCTCCGGTATAGTGAACGTGGACGTGACCCCGGAAATGGCGCTCCGCCTGGCCATGGCTTACGGCTCCACGCTTCCCGTGGGTTCCACGGTGGTCACCTCAAGGGATGCCTCTAGGGCCGCCCGGACCATCAAGAGGGCCATCATCAGCGGACTGAACGCGGCCGGGGTGAACGTGGCCGACCTGGAGGTCTCACCGGCTCCGGTCAACCGCTACGCCATCAGGGCGGAGCGGGCGGAAGGGGGCGTGGATGTCCGCATATCGGCTTTCGACCCTCAGTCCATCGAGATACGCCTCTTCGACGAGGAGGGGATAGACATCCCGGAATCCAAGCAGAGGGACATCGAGAAGGTCTTCAGCCAGGCCAGTTTCCGCCGCGCCTTCATGGACGAGATCGGCGCCATCGTCTTCCCGCCCCGCGTCCTGGAAATGTATACCAGATCCCTGCTGGATCATCTGGACCTCGACCGCCTGCGGGAGAGGCGCTTTCGCGTGGTGGTGGACTACGCCTACTCCAGCGCCAGCATGATCCTACCCGTGATCCTGGGGAAGATGGGGTGCGACGTCCTGAGCCTCAACAATTTCACCGACGAGAAGAGGGTCACCCTCTCGCAGGAGGATCTGAACGCCTCCCTACGCAACCTCTCTCGGCTGGTGAAGTCCTCCGAGGCCGAACTGGGAGTGCTCCTGGACAACGCCGCCGAGAGGCTCTACCTCCTGGACGAGATGGGACGCCAGATCCACCCCCAGGTGGCGCTCCTGCTCTTCATCGAGCTCATGGGCGAGGCGGGAGTGAGTGGCAACATCGTCGTCCCGGTAAGCGTGACCTCTCAGGTGGAAAAGGTAGCCTCGCGATACGGGAGTAAGGTGGTGCGCACGAAGGTGAGCCGGAGCGAGCTCATGAAGGCTTCCCTGAAGGACGGGGTGGTCTTCGCCGGAGCGGGGAGCGGCGGGTTCATCTTCCCTTCCTTCATCCCCACTTATGACGCCATGGCCAGCACGGCGATGCTCCTCGATGCCCTGAGCCGCGTGGAGGGGCCACTATCCCGGCATGTGAATGCTTTGCCTCCCATCCATATGCTGTCCACCGAATACCTAGCCTCCTGGGAGCAGAAGGGCACCATAATGCGGCGGCTGGTGGAGGAATACGCGCAGGAGAGGGTGGACCTGGAGGACGGGGTCAAGATCTATATGGACGGCTCCTCTTGGGTCCTGGTGTTGCCCGATCCGGACGAACCCACCCTCCACATCATCAGCGAGGCGGAGAGCGATTCCGAGGCCGCCCGCCTGATAGCCGAGATGACCAGGAAGATAAACGCCCTGGTGTCCGCCTGAGGCCCCGGGCCGGAAGGGCGAGGCCTGTAGGCATATCGACTGCGGGTTCAAGGGGAGGGGCCTCTCTACGATGCCGGAAGGAGAAAGGTTTGCCTTTCTATCCTCCCCCTTGCCCCGCCAAGACGAGAGCCTTGCCGATCGGGCATGGATCAGGAGAAAAGCGCCTCAGTCGGCAGAGGGAGCAGGAGGCAGGTGGGAGCAACGGGGAAGAGCAAGGGCCGGGAAAGGGCAATCCATGAAGACCATCTCCTGCCCCCGCCATCCTTAACCAGGGGCCGTGAAAACGGGTATTATAAGTGAAAAACCCGGGACGCGGCGGTCGGCTTGGGGCCGGGATGGGCAGAGAAGGCTCGCCTTCGCCGCGGGGAAGAAGTTGAATACGCATGGAGGTGTTGGGGAATGGCCTTTAACTTCGACGCTGATGGAGCCCTGCTGGTCATAGACATGCTCAACGACTTCATACACCGTGACGGCTCGCTGGTGGTGCCCGGGGCCTCCCGCATCGTGCCCAGGATCGCCGAGCTGGTAGGCGATGCCCGGGAGCAGGGGATACCGGTCATCTACGTGGCCGACCGGCATCGTCCGGATGACCGTGAATTCCGCTACTGGCCGCCTCATGCCGTGGCCGGCACCTGGGGAGCGGAGGTGGTGGAGGAGCTCACCCCCGGAGAGAAGGACTACCTGATACCCAAGAGGCGGTACAGCGCCTTCTTCGGCACCGACCTGGATACATATCTCCGGGAGATGGAGGTGGGCAAGCTCTACCTCACCGGCGTGCTGACCAACATATGTGTCTACGCCACCGCTCTGGACGCCGCGATGCGCAATTACCGGGTGGCGGTGTTCAAGGACGGCGTGGCCTCCCTGAGCCAGGAGACCGACGCCTTCATCTTCAAGCAGCTGGAGGAGGTGCTCCAGGCCGAACTGATCTGAGGAGGTGAGTAAGATATTTCACGTCGCATCCAATGAGGACATCCTGCAGGGCAGGGTGACCGACGTTTACTTCACCAACGTGGTAAAGGCCCTCCGCCACCTCGACCTCAACCCCCGCGTCGCTGCGGAGGTGCGGGCGGGAAGCCTACCGGAGGACTGGGAGTGGGCGGTCTTCGCCGGGCTCGAGGAATCCCTGCGCCTGCTCGAGGGACGCCCGCTGGACGTTTACGCCATGCGGGAGGGGACCCTTTTCCAGCCCGAAGAGACGGTGCTCGTCGTGGAGGGGAGATACCAGGACTTCGCCGTACTGGAGACGGCGCTCCTGGGCTTCCTGTGCCAGGCTTCCGGTGTGGCCACCAAGGCGGCCCGCTGCAGGCTGGCCGCTGGCGAGCGGATGGTCATAAGCTTCGGCGCGCGCCGCATGCATCCGGCCATCACGCCCATGATCGAGAGGAACGCCTTCATAGGGGGATGCGATGGAGTGGCCGTGGTGGCCAGCGCGGAGCTCATCGGCGAGAGGCCACTAGGTACCATGTCTCACTCCCTCCTCCTCTGCGTGGGGGATGAAGCGCGCGCCTTCCGGGCCTTCGATGCCACCGCCGACGAGTACATCCGGCGCGTGGCCCTGGTGGATACCTTCCAGGACGAGAAGTTCGGGGCCCTTACCGCCGCAGAGGCCCTTGGGGAACGCCTCTTCGCCGTGCGGCTGGACACCCCCAGTTCGCGACGGGGAGATTTTCTGAAGATCATCCGGGAAGTGCGCTGGGAACTCGACCTGAGGGGCTACCACAAGGTGAAGATATTCCTCAGCGGAGGGTTGGACGAATACGATATCCTGCGCTACAACCCCTATGCCGACGCCTACGGCGTGGGGACCTCCATCTCCAACGCGCCGGTGGTGGACTTCTCGCTGGACATCGTTGAGGTGGACGGGAAACCTCGGGCCAAACGGGGGAAGATGTCCGGCAAGAAGCAGGTCTTCAGGTGCCCTTCCTGCGGTGCGGGCAGCCTGGTCCCCTGGGATGCGAAGCCTCCCGTATGCCGGTGCGGGGAAGGGATGCGGCCGGCGCTGCGCCGTTTCCTGGAGGCGGGAAAGCTCGTAGAGGAGCTTCCCAGGCCCCAGGAGATACGCAGCTACGTGCTGGAGCAGCTCTCCGGGCGGGAGTTGAGGCCGCCCTCATGAGATTCCCAGGAACCGCTTGTCCCAGCTCCGGGAGCGCCTCGAAGCCCACCGCCATTCGCGAGGCGGCGGAATCCGCCCTGAGGAGGAGCGAGAGATTGGAGACCTGGAGATTACTCCCCCACCAAGCGGATGAGGGGGCCTCTCATATGGCCCTGGACCAGGCACTGTTGGAATGCGCCGCGGAGCCTTCCTTCCCGCCCACCCTCCGTTTCCAGCGCTGGATCCCACCCGCGCTGTCGCTGGGGAGATTCCAGAAGCTGGAAGAGATCGACCTGGAGGCCTGCGCGGGCTCCGGGGTGCAAGTGGTCAGGAGACCGACCGGGGGAAAGAGCATACTCCATTTGGAGGATTTCACATACAGCCTGGTGCTCCCCTCCTACATGTCCCTGCCCTCCGGGGTGGTGGAGACCTATGCCCTCATCGGCAGGGGGATAGTGGCTGCTCTGCGCCTCTTGGGCCTGGATCCGGTCATACACGTGGGGGGAGGGGCGAAAAGAACGCCTTCCAGCGCTGCCTGCTTCGCCTCCTCAACCCAGGCAGATATCCGCTGCGGGGAGAGGAAAGTCTGCGGAAGCGCCCAGCTGCGCAGGGGCGGCGCAGTACTGCAGCACGGTTCGGTGCTCTTGAAAGACCGGTCAGAATTCCACTTCCGTCTCCTCCGCTTCGAGGGGGGGACGGAGAGGTCTTCGTCCCTGCTGGCATACCGGCGGAACTGCGCTTCCCTGGAGGAACTCGGCGTCGAAGTATCCTGGGAAGAGATGGCGGAATGCCTCCGCAGGGGCTTCGAGGAGAGCTTCGACATCCGGCTGAGGGAGGAGCCTCTCCGCGAGGTGGAGGAGCTGCGCTGGCGTTCGCTCATACCCGCTTACCGTTCCCGGGAATGGCTTCACAACCCCCATCGCCTGGAGCTCCCGCCCCTCGCCGAGGAAATGGTTCCCTGAAACCTTCCGCTCCTGACCAGCCCGCTCATCCACAAAGCCTGGATGACAGGTCGCCGTTCATCCGCCAAGTAACTCGGGGAGTGCCGCTTTTCTGAGATGGACGCCGGCTGGGGATGGGATGTTTCATCTTATGGGTGGACAGGCTGCGTGTGGAGAGGAGTTGAACACCGACCTGTCATCCCGGCGCGTGTGCCGGCGTAAAGGTCCCCATCCGATTCGGACTCGGTGGCTGGTCTCGTATCCGGTTCAAGCGCGCACTGTTTTGGCCTCTTAGGCCAGGTGCGGGAGGACACCCGAGGAGTGAGCAAGGATATGGCCCTGCCCGTGCCGCACCCCTCTCTCCTGGTGCTCCGGGTCTTGAAAATGGTTGAAGAAACAATCACCACCCCGGCAGAGCAGGCAAATTTTAAGAAGGGATGACATCTCGATGTCCAGCTTGAAAGATACCAAGGGATGCGACCCGGAAGGATTTTTGGAAGTACAGGGAGTTTCTGTTAAAATATTAATCTAGGGTAACCAAAGGAGGGCTGTGGATGGAAAAGGATAAAGAGGGGTCCGATAAGGTTCCCATTCACGAGGCTTACATCGACTATACCTCGAAGAGCGACGAGGAATTGCGCAGGATCCTAGAGGAGCTCCTCAAGGAGGAAAAGAGGATCTCCTATCAGAGAAGGATCCTGCATGGAAAGATCGACCTCCTCCGCGCCGAGTTGGTGAGGAGGAGGAAGGAGGGTCTCAAGGAGGGCCGCATCCTCTTCAACGAGGAGGACATACGGAAGCTCAGCGAGATACTGGCCGGAGAGGCGCTGGGAGTCAGCCGCAACGACCCCACCTTGGATTGATTCCTCCAACGGGAATGGCACCCGCAATCTTTGCCGCAGACCTTCACAGATTGAGCTTATCATCTCTTCGCTTCCGAAGAGCGATCGTATTCCCACAACCTTAACCATAAAGTTTTTCTTTAAAAATCCGGCGGGAAATATTATCATTAAGTCCGTAAAGGCCTCGATCTTCGGTAGCCCATGACCTCTTTGTGGGGTGCTTTTGGCGAGTGGGCACGGGATAGACGGCGAGTTCTGGCCACAGAAGGGCCGGAGGCCGTCTTCAAGGATACCGGAGATGCCCGAGAACGGAGGATCGGAGGGGAGGAGGGATAGGATTTGCGCTGCCGAAAGTGTGGTTTCGTGAACCCTGATGGCAGCTCCTACTGTTCCCGCTGCGGCACGATACTGGAGGAGAGGGCCTGCGCCGATGAAGCAACACGGGGCATCCCGGTCATCGAGCCCGATATGGAGGAGGAGGATGTGGAGGTAAGCCCTCCACTGACTGCTCCTGCGAAGGGAACCGCCATTCTGGTGATAAAGAAGGGGCCGGACGCGGGGATGAACTTCACCTTGGAGAGCGACGTCACCGTGATAGGAAGACACCCGGAAAGCGACATCTTCCTGGACGATATCACCGTGAGCAGGCGTCATGCGGAGATAAGGAGGGAAGGAGATTCCTATTTCATCACCGATACCGGTTCCCTCAACGGCACTTACCTTAACCGCGAGCGCATAGACAGCGCGCCTCTTTCCAGCGGCGATGAGATACAGATAGGGAAGTTCAAGCTGCTCTTCCTACGGGGCTGAGGGGATGTGAGGGAAAGGAAGACGTGCCCGAGGGGTGAAGCGATGGGCCAGGTCAAGGAAAAGATGAGCATCGGGGAGCTTCTTAAGCTTCTCCAACAGGAATTCCCGGAACTTACCATCTCCAAGATCAGGTTCCTGGAGAGTGAGGGCCTTCTCAGCCCGGAGAGGACCCCATCGGGTTATCGTAAGTTCAGCCAGGCCGACGCCCAACGCCTGCGCTTCATCCTCAAGCTCCAGAAGGAGAAGTACCTCCCCCTGAAGGTGATCCGGGAGAAGCTCAACGAGCTGGAAAGCGGAAGGATGCGCGCTGGAGACCTGGCCGCGGCCGGAGAATCGGAGGCCTTCAGGGTAGGGGAGGAGATATCCGCATACCAGGAAGCCACCCTACCCCGGGAGAACCTTCCCCAGGCGCTGGACATCGACCTCTCCTTCGCCGACACCCTGGAGGAATACGGGCTCATCTGCTCCCACCAGGGAGAGGACGGCCTTTACTATGAAAGGGAGGACGTGAAGATCCTGCGAATAGCGCGCGAGTTCTCGCGCTACGGCCTGGAGCCGCGCCATATGCGCATGTACGAAAACCTCACCGACCGGGAAGTTATGGCCTTCGAGCAGATCATCATGCCTTCCCTGAAGTCCAAGGACCCCGAGGCGCGGAAACGCGCCCTGGATGTCCTCCTGCAACTGGTGAACCTCTCCCGGGAGCTCAAGGACCAGCTGCTCAAGAACCGGGTGAAAGAATATTTCCGGCAGAACAACCAACCCGTACCCTTCTGAGTTGACCGCCTCATGGACGCCATACCGCTTCCTGGCCGACCGCATGTTAGGGCGGCTGGCCCGCTATCTTCGCCTCCTCGGATACGACGTCTCCTACCCCGAGCCCTGTGAAGATGCCGGACTGGTGGCCATGGCCATGAGCGAAGGCCGCGTTCTGCTGACCCGTGACCTCGGGTTTCTGGAACGTATCGGGCCGGCGAGAGGCAATCCCAAGGTGGTCATACTGCGCTCTTCTGTGGTGACCGAACAGGTCGCGCAGCTGGCATCCGAGGGATGGCTGGACCGTCCCGGACCGCCGCGCTGCGCCTCTTGCAACCGGCTACTCGAGGACATCGACCTCCTTGAGGCCCGCCACCTGGTCCCCCCGTACACTTTTTCCGTCCATACTCGGTTCCTCTACTGCCACGACTGCAACCGCGTCTATTGGGAGGGAAGCCACCTGGAGAGGTTCCGGCGCCGCCTCCGCCTCCTGCAGTGACCACCCGGCCACTCTCCGGCGAAGGCGGGACTGAACTCCCCTCGCATTGACTGCCCGTGTGGCGGGAAATACAATTTTTCCCGTGTCCGGAAGGGGGTTCATACATGTACTTCTTCTCCGAGCTGCAGGAAAAGAAGGTCCTGGACAAGCACGGTCGCCTGGTGGGCAAGCTCCAGGACATCGCCGTGAAGTGGGGCCACGGGTTTCCGCGCAGCGAGTCGCTCCAGGTGTACAGGACCAGGAGGGGCCGCCGGGAGACGGCGGTGGTGCCCTGGGAATGGGTATCCTCTCTGAGCCGCGACGGCGTGACCCTTTCCTGCGAGCGGGACGCGGTGTGGAAGAGCGAGTTCCAGCCCGAGGGCCTGTGGCTGGGACGCAACCTCCTCGACCGCCAGATCGTCGACCTCAACGGGTACAAGGTCGTTCGAGTGAACGACCTCCGTCTCGCTGAATCCAACTCCCACCTCACCCTCACCGGGGTGGACGTGAGCCAGAGGGCCCTCCTGCGCCGCCTGGGCCTGGAGAGGATGGTCCGTGCCGTGGCCAGATTGGGCATCGACATCCCGGAGAGGACCATTCCCTGGAATTTTGTGGCCCCCTTGGAGGTGAGTCAGGCCGGTTTGAGGCTCACGGTCACCCAGTCCCAGCTCGGGGAGATGCACCCCACGGACCTTGCAGACATACTGGAACAGCTCGATGCCGGACAGCGCGGCCGCCTCCTCGATCTTCTGGATGCCTTCACTGCCGCCCAGTCCCTTTCCGAGGTGGAGCCCGAGATGCAGGCGGAGGTCATCGAGGGGCTCGCGGAGACCAGGGCCTCGAACCTCCTGGAGATCATGCCCCCCGACGAAGCCGCGGACATCCTGGGACACCTCCCCAGGGACAAGGCGGAGCGGCTCCTGAACATGATGGGTGTGAAGGAGGCGAAGCTCATCCGGGATCTGCTGGGCTATGCGGAGGATACGGCGGGCGGGAAGATGACCCCCGAATTCCTGGCCGTGCTCAGCTCCTACACCGCGGGGGAATGCATAGACTTCCTGCGCCGTAAGGCGCCGGACGCGGAAACCCTGTACTACGTCTACGTGGTGGACGACGAGGGGCGGCTCAAAGGCGTAGTATCCCTGCGGGACCTGCTGACCGTGGATCCGGAGGAGAGGGTGGAGGAGTTCATGCGCCGCGACGTAATCTCCGTGAACCTGGACGACGATCAGGAGGCGGTCGCCGAGGTGATGGCCCGCTACAACCTGCTGGCCCTCCCCGTGGTGGACGATGATAACCTGCTCAAGGGGATAATCACCGTCGACGACGTGATTGACGTCCTGCGCGAGGAGGTCATGGAGGACCTCTCCTATCTGGGGGGTCTGGAACTGGCGGATGCCGGGCTGGCCACCTCCTTGCGCAGCCGGTTGCCTTCCCTGGCCGTCACCCTCCTGGGGGGCTCTCTCTGCGCCCTGGTGCTCATGCTCTTCGAAGGGCGCCCCATCCCCCTCGTCTCCCTGGCCTTCTTTATCCCTCTGGTCCTGAGGGCGGCGCAGGATGTGGGATTAGTCTCCCAGGCGGTCATCCTGGAGAGGCTGGGCGGTGTGGAGGCCTCCGTAAAAGAGGTCGCTAGACTGGCCTGGAGGGAATTCCGCCTGGTGTTCCTCATCTCCTGCGGCCTGGCATTCCTGGGAGGAGCAGCCGCCTTCCTCTGGAGGGGATACCTCCGCCTGGGTCTGGTTCTCGGCTTCACCCTCCTGTCCTCCATACCTCTGGGCGGGATGCTGGGCATGATCTTCGCCCTCGTCTCGCAACGCGTCACGGGAGAGCTCCATTTCGTCCAGGCTCGCCTTTCCGGCTTTCTAATGAGTCTGACATCCCTGGCCATCTACCTGGGCCTCGCCACGGCCCTGCTCTCCGGGCACGCGCCCTGAAAACGGCCTTTTCCGCGCTCCTGGAGGCGCACTGCGGCACGAAGACTCTCCCTCTGCTGAACGGTGAGACCGTCTTCTGATAAACTCCACTTGATGATGGAACACGACTTGGAAGGAAGAGAGCGACGCCGACCGGCGTCGAGGCCTGCGCAAGGCGGGATACTCGATCCCCGCCAGCGGCGCCGGATGGCCCGTAAAAGGATACGCGATTTGCGCCGGAAACGGCGGCGCGCGCTGAGAAGGTCCCGGAACACGTCCAGGATCGTCCTCTCCCGGGTGCTCGCCCTCCTTTTCGCAGTCCTCTTCCTTGCCGGCTCGCTGACTGCCTGGGCGGGAAGAGGCAGAAGCGGCGAAACCAGGACCTTTCAGCTACCCGCCTCCAACCTGGATGACCTGCGCGGGCAACAAACATCCGGCGTGGTCAGAGAACCGGAAATCCCGGCCAAAGCGGCCATACTCATGGATGCGGAGAGTGGAGAAGTGCTCTGGGAAAAGAACTCCGACCTGGAGCTGCCCATGGCCTCCACGACCAAGATCATGACCGCGGTGATAACCCTGGAGAACGCCTCCCTGGACGAGAAGGTGGTGATCAGCGAGAAAGCGAGTTCCACCGGCGAATCCTCGGCTTGGCTGGAAAAGGGGGAGGTCCTCACCGTGGATCAGCTGCTTCACGCCCTAATGGTACAGTCGGCCAACGACTCCGCCGTGGCCCTTGCCGAACACGTGGGCGGATCGGTGGAGGCCTTCGTGGAGATGATGAACCGGAAGGCCGAGGCCCTGGGAGCCCGGCACACCCATTTCGTCAATCCCCACGGATTGGACCAGAACGGCCATTACACCACCGCCCGCGACCTGGCGATGATAGCCGCTTATGCCATGCGCAACCCGGTCTTCCGGGAGCTGGTGGTCTCCGACGACTATCAGATCCCCTGGCCCGGACATCCCTACAACCGGGTTCTGGTCAACCACAACAAGTTCCTTAAGATGTACCCTTATGCCACGGGTATCAAGACCGGTTATACCGAAGGAGCCGGCAAGTGCCTGGTGGCCTCGGCGAGGAAGGAAGGCCGTGAGCTCATATCCGTAATCCTCAACGGGGGAGACAGCTACTGGGACCAGACCGTGCGCCTCATGGACTACGGGTTCGAGGGCTTCGTGAAGGTGGATTACGCCTACGCGGGCCAAGCGCTGGCCGTGATAGAAGTGGGAGATTTTCCCAGAAAAGAAGTAAATGCGGTCGCCGGCGAGGACATCGCCTTCACCGTGCGCAAGGACCAGCTTGAGGATTATCTCCTCTCGGAGGTCCACTGCGCGGTTTGGGTCGAGTACCCTGTGGAGGAAGGACGAAAAGTGGGGGAATTGAAGGTGGGGGAGGGAAATCCCGGGGAGCGGACGGCAGACCTGGTAAGTTCCGTGGACTGCCGCCCCCCCAACCTGTTTCTCCGTTTCCTGTCCTTTCTGTGGGCGGTCCTCGGGGTCTGGTGGAGATGGCTGAAATGGCTGATTCCCGGCGTATGATGGCAACCGCTTTGGGATGGACCGCAAAAGAAGCATGTCGCTCTTCAAGCTGAAGGGGGGCAAGGCTGAAGTTTGCTTCCCGGATGGAGTTGGGCAGCTAGCCTTTCGCCACCGCCAGGATCGGGCAAAAGATGGAGTCCCAGGGCTCCGATACATCGTAGAACCTTATGAGCGAGAAGAATGACGATGCGGAGGAGATCATGGAAGGGATAACCCTGGGACCGGTGCTGTTCAGCGCGGAGGCCATTTCCGCAAGGGTAAGGGAAGTGAGCGCCGAGATCGATAGAGATTATGGTCCCCGGATTGATTCCGGAAGAGAAGTATTCCTGGTAAGCGTGCTGAAGGGGAGTTTCATCTTCCTCGCCGACTTGATACGGTGCTTGCGGCTCCCCGTGGTCATCGATTTCCTGGCCATCTCCGGGTATGGGGAGCGCGGTACCTCGGCAGGGGTCCGCATCCTCAAGGACCTCTCGGAGGGAATCCGGGGCAGAGACGTGCTGGTGGTGGAGGACATCGTGGATACCGGCCTGACCTTGAGCTATATCCTCCGCAACCTCGAGGCCCGCGGCCCGGAATCGATCAGGGTATGTACCTTCCTGGACCGGGCGGCGAAACGTATAGTACCCGTGGAGGTACACTACCGCTGCTTCGAGGTGGGGGAGGAGTTCGTGGTGGGATACGGGCTGGATTACGGCCAGAAATGGAGGAACCTCCCCTACGTGTGCGTCCTCCGCGGCAGGGAGGTGCCGGCAACCTGAATGTGATATGGAAGCCACGGCGCCGTGCGCCGAGAAAGGTGCGGGGATCTACGGGAATGCGACGGATAGAGCGTAACGGAGACCAATCCTCCCCGGTTGACAAAAAGATGTCAAACCTTTCGGCGGAGGGAACGATAAAAGAAGTATGAGGTCCTACCGAAGGCCTTAAATTCCATGCGGAGACCGGCTGCTCTCCCGAGGAATGGTTCACCACGGGGACCGCTCCTCTCACGGATGGATTATTATATTATATAGCCTCCGCGAGCGATGTCGGGGAGGGAGAGAGGGTTAACCCGCACAACTTCCGGACAGGATGCGGAGGCAGGAAGGCGGTTTGACAGGGTGATGGTGGTAATATAGTTTTTACCTTGTAGGCAAGGCGCGAGGATGTGAGGGCCATGGTGGAACTGACCCTGATAGGCGTTAGAGTGGAGCTTCCGGCCAATCAGCCCATAGTGCTCCTGAAGGAGAGGATGGGGGACCGCTACCTGCCCATCTGGATCGGGGCCTTCGAAGCCACGGCCATAGCCTTTGCCCTGCAGGGGATTGAGACGGCCCGCCCCATGACCCACGACCTGATGAAGAACATCCTCGATCAGCTGGGCATCGTCATGAAGGACGTGGTCATCTCCGACCTAAGGGAAGGCACCTTCTACGCGGACATCAACCTGGTCTACGAGGGAAAGTCGTTCAAGATCGACGCCCGCCCCAGCGACGCCATCGCCCTCGCGGTGCGTACCGGCGTCTCCATCTATTCCGACGAGCACGTGCTCAATGAGGCCAGCGTCTTCATCAAGACCGACGAGGAAGAGGAGATCGAGAGGTTCCGTGACTTCCTCAAGGACGTAAAGCCGGAGGATTTCATGTAGGAGGGGCCTCTCGATAGAAGACCGTATGCCCACGGACATCGTCTTCATTCCCCGAGGCTCTCGGGGCTCCAAAGGATTCCCTTCGCGACGGATCCTGAAAGCCCTTTCGTATTCGATTGGTCTTCCGGAAAGAGTTGATTTACAATTTTAACCAGGCAAAATGAGGAGAGGATAGCAAAGAGGCCTCCATGCTTGACAGACTGAAAGCCCTGGAAAAGGCGGTCATCCTCCTGGTGATCATCATCCTCATCGGGACTATTGGCTATATGCTCATCGAGAAGCAGAACTTCCTCGATTCCCTGTATATGGTGATCATAACCGTCACCACCATCGGATACGGCGAGACCTTCATCCTGAGCACCAACGGACGGGTCTTCACCATCTTCCTGGTCATCGCCGGCGTGGGCACGGTGGGATACACGCTGGTCAGTGGGGTAGAATTCATGATAGAGAACAGCCTCTCTGGATTGATGGGAAGGAGGAAGATGCGCCGGGAGATAGAAAGCCTCATGGGACACTACATCCTCTGCGGTTACGGGAGGGTGGGGCAGCGGATCGCCGAGGACCTCAAGGACGCCAAGGCCAAGTTCGTGATCATCGAGAAGGATCCCTCCGCCGCGGAGAAAGCCGCCAATCGCGGCTACCTGGTGGTCAGGGCCGACGCCACCACCGAGGAAGCCCTGCGGGAGGCGGGCATCGAGAAGGCCAAGGGCCTGGTCACCGCGCTCAGCAGCGATGCCGAGAACCTCTACATCACCCTGACCGCCCGCGAGCTCTGCCCCCACCTGTTCATCGTCAGCCGCTGCGACGTGGAGGAGTCCGAGTCCAAGTTGCGGCGAGCGGGGGCCGACAGGGTCATCTCCCCGCACTCCATCGGCGGGCGGCGCATGGCGGCCATGCTCCTGAAGCCCATGGTCTGGGATTACCTGGACCTGGCCACCAAGGGTCAGTATATACAGTTCAACATCGAGAACCTGGAGTGGCGAATAGATGACGTGGAGATACAGCCCAATTCCTATCTGGACGGGAAGACCATCGAGGAAGCCAAGATATATTCCGTGTCCGGCGCCCTGGTCCTGGCGGTCAAGAAGAGAGGGATGAGCTTCGACACCAAGCCTTCCAAGGACACCCGACTGGACGCCGGGGACTGCATCATAGCCATCGGGACCGTCGAACAACTGGCCAAGCTGGAGGAGATCGCCACCTCCAAAGCCTGGATGCAGGGAGGACGTTATACCTGACATCCGCCCCTTTCTGACGGGCCACTCCCGGTAGAGAAAGGACCTCAACCTCCACTTTCTGTTATCATGAAAGGCGAACCTTTACCGGAGGTTTCGATATGCGGATATGGCCAGGAAAAGGCGGCATGCCGGCTGCCGGGACCAGCGTTGTCCTGGCGGTGATCCTTGCCTGCTGCATGATTCTCGCCCTCCCCCCACTTGCCGGAGCCCAGGACGATGAGACCTCCCTGGTCCAGGAGGCCAACCGCCTCACTTATCAGATCCTTGACCTCAGGGCCAGGCGCGAGAAAGCACTGAAAGAGGGGGATGCTGTGCGGGCGGAACTGGAGGACCTCGACCGGAGGATCGCCGCCGGCCAGGAGGAGATGGACGCCCTGGAGCGGGAGCTCTCCCGGGCCCGCGAAGCTTATCGTGAATCCCTGCGGCGGCTCTACATGCAAGGAGACATAAGCGAGCTCGAGGTTATCCTGGAGTCGCGGGAGCTGGACGAGATGTGGCGGGACGTGGATTACCTGGACCGCATGGCGGGCCTCCATCTCCAGGTCCTTGAGGATCTGAAGGACAAGCTGTACTCCTGTCAGGTGAAGGAACGGGACCTGCGTGAGTACCGGGAACGGAGGGAGAGGCTGGCCGAGGCCCTGGACGCGGAGGCCCTGGAGCAGCGCATCCAGATGCTGGAGTCCCGCTTGAGCGAGATAAACACGCGCCTCCGCGAGCTCCGCGCCTCGAGGCCCCCCAGCTCTCCCCCCCAAACCTCCGCCGCTCCCTCGACGTGGAAGCTCCCGCCCCCAGGAAAACTACTTGACCGCGTCCCCGTCATGCCGCCTCTCTCGGACTTCGAGCGTACGGGGATCGTCTTCTCCGGATACACCACCTTCTACGGCCCCGAGTGGCACGGCAAACCGACCAGCAGCGGGGTCATCTACAACATGTACGACTACACCTGCGCCCACCGTACGCTTCCCTTCGGCACTTGGCTGCTGGTGACCTACCAGGGGAGGCAGGTCATAGTGCAGGTCAACAACAGAGGGCCCTTCGTGCCTGGGCGCGTGCTCGACCTGTCTTGGGCCGCGGCCCAGAGCATAGGGCTGAGCGGGGTGAAGTGGACGGAGTTCGAGATAATCGTTCCCCGCGGAGGTTGAGGGGAAAGGCTTAGACATCCCCGTGAGTGACGGAAGGACCGGGCCCGGTAGGCGGCGAAGGTAACACACGATAAAGACGGGCTCCTTCATCCGGGATCGGTCCGCATCGGAGAGGCTAAATGTCCGAGAGGGAGAGATATCCTCGCTGGGATGAGGTCCGGTTTGCGCACCGCAGCGAACAGGAATTTGCCAGACTCCTGGATTTCTACGATATAAAATGGCTCTACGAGCCGGTGAGCTTCGATATCGCCTGGGACAAGAAAGGCAATCCGGTCTCCAGGTTCACCCCTGATTTCTACCTCCCAGAGTTCGACCTCTATATAGAGATAACCACCATGAACCAGAAACTGGTGACCAAAAAGAACCGCAAGATACGCAGGCTCATGGAGCTCTACCCGGATGTGAAATGCAAGATCCTGTACCGAAAGGACTTCGAGCACCTGCTCTTCAAATACCACATCAACCTGGGCGGCGCCGAGGAGGAGGGCGAGGAGGAGAACGAGGAGCAGGGGGCCGCTATCTCCGGGGAGAACGCTCCAGACGGCGGGCCCTGAACACGCAAGGCCCCTTGCGGCTCACGCGCCAACCTCCCGAAAGGCCCACCCGCCCATCTTCAATGGCGGCATGAATCTCGCATACCAGATCACCAACGGTCTGGGGGAGCTCACCAAAGGGGCAACCGAGGAACACCGTCTCTACGCATCCCTCCTCCAAGACTCGGCTGCGCTTCCTTAAACCCCTCCTTCCCAGATCCTCGTCCCAGGCGCGAGCCAGGGACTGCGCGTCCTCTCCCCGCAGGTGAAGAAGGGGGGAGACCTCCTCGATCGCCTCCTGGCGGCTGCGGCGTCGCGCTTCCTCCAGGACGGAGAGCCGGGCACGCCCGCCCAGTCCGGCCATCGCTCCGGCCAGAATCTCCGCCAGCATGCGGTAGTGTCGGGGCGGGAAATGGAGCTCGCCTCCGCCCTCGTCGACCTGGTAATGATAGGCGGGACGGCCGCCCAAGTCTCCACGGCGGCGTATCACCCGCACCAGCCCTATCCCGGCCAGCTTTTCCAGATGGAGGCGGGCCGCGTTGACGTGCAACCCGAAGTGTTCGGCCACCTGGCGGGCGGAGAGGGGAGCCTCGCTCTCCCTTAGGTACTCGAATATCCGCCGGCGGGTGGAATCCGCCATGGCCGAGGATATGCGGCCCAGCCTTTCTCCGTAATCGAGCATTTTCCCTTTCACCCGTCCTGTCCTATGCCCGGCCTGCAGCGCCACTCCCGCCGCGGCGATCAAGGCCTGCATCCCTCGCAAAGATGGTTTCCCTCACCTTTTGACAACCGCTCCTTGACATAGTAATTATAACATAGTATATAAATACAGTATATACAGTATTAAATATAAAGAAAGGGCTCAAATATAAAGGAGGGGCTCATGCTGAGGGTTAAGTCTCGGTGCTGGAGGTGTGGGGAAGTGACCCTGGCCCTTGAGGAAATCATGATGGTGGAACACGGGGACGGGGACGGCGTCTTCTATTCTTTTTTCTGTCCTACCTGCGGAGACGTTCAGGCCTACGCGGCAGACCCTCGTTTCGTGGATTTCATGCGCATGAACGGGTCTCAACCCATCCTCCTCCCCGAGCCCATCGAGTGCAAGCGGGAGGCGGCCTCGCCGCCGTTGACCTGGGATGACCTCCTGGACCTCCACCTACAGTTGGAAGGCGATTCATGACCCCCGTCATACCGGCGCCGTAAATCGGTCTGGCGTAAATACCGTTCCTGCGGTTAAACTAGTCCCAGGATTTATAAAGAGGAGGTATGAGGAATGGCCATCGACAAGCACATGACCATACAGGAAGTGGTGGAGAAGAATCCGGAGACCATCCGGGTTTTCCTGGAGCACGGTTTGCACTGCATAGGTTGCGCCGTGGCCCGCTTCGAGAACATCGAGCAGGGGGCACTGGCCCACGGGATAGACGTGGACGCCCTGATCCGGGACCTAAACGCCAAGGTCGCGGAGAAGGAACAGGGTTAGGGTTACCACCACGGCTCGAGATTTGATCTGATGCCGCTTCCGGTTCCGGCCGGAAGCGCGACTCACCTCATCGGGAACAGAGGTTATCGTTCTTCCTCGTGCCGCCGGGTCCCAGGAATCCTGCGCCGAGGGGTCACCGACCGCAGGGCGGAATGATTCTTCCTGGCCCCACTTCTTTGCGCCGGCCACGGATTTCTCCATTACGGCCCGTTCGGCCTGTCCACGGGGAGCCTTGGACGTCCCGGGCGGCTGCGGCCCCAATCCCTATCACAGCCCTCGCCGTGACCCGCAATGCCATATCCTCCATTCGGCGCCCCGCATTAGCACTGAAGGCCTATTGAGAAGGGACATACCGAAAACGAGACCCTTATAGAGCGCGAAACCCTCTCGCAAACAGAGCACGGAGTGGGAAAAACCTACAGCGTCGCCCGGGTTACGGCCGACGGGAAGATTCCGAGGTCGGAGAGACGGGCCTTCCGGGCGGCCCAAGCCCCTGAGGACGAGATGAAGGATGAGGTTCGTGGTTGAGAGATTGTTTTCCCGTTTCCTGGAAGCCGCGGTCATCGGATTGATGGCCATGGCCCTCATGGTCAATTTTTTGATAATCATCCAGGCCGTCTTCTCACCTTTGAGCGTGGTGCAGGGAAACTCCATGTACCCGTACATCGAGGACCAGGATGCCGTTCTCGTCATGCCCTCCGATCCGGGTGAACTGGACCCGGGAGACGTGGTAGTATTCCCCGATCCGGAACAGGAAGGATTCAGCATCGTCCACCGCATAGTCTCCATCGAGGAGAGGCATGGCCGTCTGTATGCCCTCACCAAGGGGGACGCCAACCCGGTGGCCGATCCCCTGCCCGTGCCCCTCACCCGCATCTCAGGAAAGGTCAAGGTGGTCCTCCCCATGGGAGGCGCCCTTCTGGAATTCTTCCATTCCTCACGGGGATTTCTCCTCTGTGTGCTTATGCCCTTCGCCGTGCTCCTGCTCTACACGCTGACCCAGCGGTACAAAGAAAAGGTGGGCGAAGGCGGGAGCCTCCTTCTCCGTCCAATCCTGAGGGCCCGACCTTAAAAGAGGACCCTTCCTCTTCACCGCGCTCAGTCATACCAAGGAGTGTCCTCTTCCGCTTCGCTGGACGATGGAACCGACCTGCTCGCGACGTTCAACGACCTTGGCCGCCACGCCCGCGGTCTACCGCCTTTGCCCGCATCGACCTTTCACCGCGCCGGGGCACAGGATAGGGTGGGCATGATCATGGCCCCCCACGACACGATTCGGCGAGCCCTCCTCCACGGCCGGAGAATGCTTTTGCCCATCCTCCCGGTAAGGGACGGGTTGACGGAGGCCGATGATCTTTAGTGGAGAAGGAGGGCGCCTTTAAGGAGGGCGATGGGCCGGCGCGAGAGGAGCCGGAACTCATGTGCCAGCGGCGTCGCCACGCAAGAGACGCTTTTTGAGTGGAAGGCAGGTAAAGTGAGGATCTTCATGGGCCCGGATAGGTCGGGGGAGGGATGCGACTTCCGGCTCATAAGCCATCGGGGCGGGAGGGGGTTCGGCCCGGAGAACTCCCTGCAAGCGCTGCAAGCGGCTCTGGAATCCGGGGTGGAGATGGTGGAGACAGACGTGCGCATGACCGCGGACGGCGTTCCCGTGATCCACCACGGCCCCTTCCTGGGGATGCGCCTCATCAGCCGCATTTCCATTGCCGAACTACGGGAAACGGATTCCTTGGTGCCCACCCTCCGGGAATACCTGGAGGTGGCGGCGGACAGGATAGCCCTGAACCTGGAAGTCAAGAGGTGCGATCCCTACGTCCTGGCCGACCTTCTGCGCGAATTCGACCTCCCGGAACCCCCTCTGGTGAGCTCCTTCGACGACGCCTTCCTCTCCGAATTCCGGCGCACCGGATACCCGGCTTGTTTGGGCTTGCTCGACCAGTACGATCCCGTCAGGGACCGCCTGTTCAGGAAGGCGCGGGAATGCGGGGCGTCGGTGATCCTTCCCCTCTACCTGGGGGTGGACAGGGAGCTGGTTGCCGCAGCCCGCAAGGAGGGGTTACGGGTGATAACCTGGACGGTGAACTCTCCCTCCGCCCTCCGGACGCTCATCGATTGGGGAGTAGAGGGCGTGATAACCGACGACTACCCGCGCCTGCGCTCTTTTCTGGAGGAAAACTACAAGGCTGCAGGAGTACCGCCTGCGGCGGGAACCCTCCTTCCGGGACGCGAGGCTTTTAGGGATTGACTTCGGGAAAGAAAACCCTATCCCGGGAGGAGGGCGGGAGTGCGCAAGCCCGCGCCCCAGTGCCGAGCCTGCATAAAAGGCACATAGGTAGGGACCAAGATGCGGAACAGCCGCATTATATCGGCCCCATGGACCCGACGAGGCGTCTTCGCCGACGATGCACCGTCCATTCGGGATGCGGCGTACATGGCCGGACCTGATCGAGCCGTGGACGAGCTCGTTCCTCAGGGCCTTGAAAGGGGCCGCGGCGTAGCGGGATGGAATGGGGGCGCGAAAACGCCTTACGGTCCGAAGGACTGCCTATAAAGGTGGAAGCAGCCGACCGGGGTGGCCAGCTGCTTTCCGGGTGGGGCGTTGGACTCTCCGTCCGAGGTACATTTTCGGGTAACCGGAAAGGGTTTTGAAATCGGCCAATGGTATTAAAAAGAGGTGGTATTCACCACTTTATGGTAAATTAGGTAGTATTGCTTAACAGGATTAAACATATATAAACGCATTCCGTCGCAAAACCGGCATAAAAGGGGCCGAGTCTTTGAAGGATCCGGGCACGGAGGTTCCGGGACAGGAAAACGTCAGCCGGTTCAGGGTTTTGTCATCTCACCCCCATGCTGTTCCTGAACCGTTCACGGGAGGTTGGAAATGGGGGAGGAGAGATGGGGGTAGGGAAGAAGTGCCCACCGTGCGGTGGAACAGGATACAGGGTGGCCGGTGGGCGCTTTTTCGATTAACATTAAGATACCGCATGACCGTCATGCGGTCGGCGGGACAGGGGTAGATGGAAGCCGGACGGCGGGTCAGAGGCTCACGAGGACATCCTACCGAGGCGCGGCTATCTCGTCACTGAACGGAAACCCGCCGCATAATAGGGGCCATGAGACCGCCAGCACCAACGGCGAACCTGATCGCACCATCCGGCGCCTTTTGCAGCACGGGCCGAGGTATTCGCCGATAACGGATTCATTTCGCCGGGAGGGAGGGCAAGGGCCGCATTTCCGTTGCTCAAGGCGGTGCCCCGTGGCCAGACCCTCTGGGGGATGAACGCCGTTCAAATTACCTGCGGCTACCTCTAAGCAGGCAACCGGCTTGAGGGAAAGTACCTGACCGCCAAGAAGCTCGAAAGCGGAGAAAGGGGGAGGTCATGGAGAAGAATTTCAAGTGCTGGCCCAAGGGAGTGCCCAAGAACCTTTCCTATCCTGAGGTCCCCGTTTTCCAGATACTGCGCTCAGCGGCGGCGCGGTGGCCATGGCGCAATGCCATCATCTTCGGGGGGATGGAGATCACCTATCAGGAGCTGGACAACCTCTCCGACCGTTTCGCGGCCGCCCTGGCCTCGCTGGGGGTGAAGAAAGGGGACCGGGTGGGCATACACCTTCCCAACTGCCCGCAGTTCGCCATCGCCTACTTCGGCCTCCTCAAGGCGGGAGCGGTATTCGTCCCCATGAGCCCTCTTCTGGCGGAGAGGGAGATCGAGTTCCAGCTCAATGACGCGGGCGTGGAGACCTTCATCGGCCTGGACATGCTCTACGCCGCCCCCCAAGCGGTGATACCCAGAAGCCCGGTCAAGAGGGTGATAATGGTCAGCCTGGCCGACTGCTACCCGCCGGTGTCCGCCCCGGCTAAGCTCCTCCAGAGGCAGCCCACTCCGGAGGGGACCATGGACTTCTCGGCCCTGCTCGCGGAGCACCCTCCGGAACCGCCGCAGGTGGAGTTCGACGTCAGGGAGGACCTGGCCCACATCGCCTATACCGGGGGGACCACGGGCACTCCCAAGGGGGTCATGATCACCCACTACAACGCGGTGGTGAACTGCTGCCAGTATGCCTACTGGTTCAGCGGGGGGGACGTGGACTACCGGGACGGGAAATTCGGGATCAGACGGCTGGAGGGGGATCGGGACGAAGACCATCCCACCCGGGAAGGCACGGAGGTCTCCCTCATCGTGGTCCCCTGGTTCCATGCCATGGGGGTGATCGGTTACCTCACCATGCAGATGATAGGAGGGAACACCCTGGTGGTATTCCCGCGCTTCGACCCCACCGAGTACCTGTTGGCCATAAACAAGTACCGGGCCACGGTCTTCGGCGGAGCTCCCCAGCTCTTCGTGCAACTGGTGGAGAACCCGCTCTTCCGGGAGCTGGACCTCTCGGAGATCAAGATGGTGGCCTCCGGGGCGGCACCCATCCCGCGACACCTCCTGGAGACCATGCAGGAGAAAATACCCGGGGTGGTATGCGAGGCCTACGGCCTGTCCGAATGCACCATGGGTTGCGCCGCAAATCCGCCCAGCCGGGAGGGCTTCCGCCTGGGGTCCGTGGGGCTTCCCGTACAGGACACGGAGATTAAGATCGTGGACCCCGAGACGGGGGAGAAGGAGATGCCCGTGGGGGAGATAGGGGAGATATGCATCAAGGGCCCGCAGGTCATGAAGGGTTACTGGAACAAACCGGAGGAAACGGCCGACGTGCTCCGGGACGGCTGGCTGTACACGGGAGACATAGGCAAGTTCGACGAGGACGGTTACCTCTACATAGTGGACCGCAAGAAGGACATGCTCATCTACAAGGGGTACAACGTCTATCCGCGCGACCTCGAGGAGGTCCTGAATTCCCACCCCGACGTGACCCAGTCGGCGGTGGTGGGGAAGTACCACGAGAGGTACGGAGACATCCCCATAGCCTTCGTGGAACTGGTCCCCGGAGGAAAGGCCACGGAGGAGGAGCTCCTGGAGTATGCCAACCAGAGGCTGGCCAAGTACAAGAAGCTGCGCAAGGTAAGCATAGTGGAGGCCTTACCCGCCAGTGCCGCGGGGAAGATACTGCGCCGCGAGCTCAGGGAGCAAGCGCAGAGCATGAAACTGGACCTGGGAGATTGAAATTTAATTAACTTTACATAAGATATATTATCGGCTTAATTCTTTTTCCGGGATTTGCCTCCCGATCCGGGACGCGATATTGGGGTTGTGAAGTGAGACGGGCCCCGGTCACGTCCCGTCGGAAAAGCGGGAGCTAGTTGGGACGCGGCCATTTGATACCTCCACTGCCTTTCTCGTAAGACCGCCGCCACCGCTCCACCGCCCGTACGTCTTCTGGAAAAGCCGTGAACCTCCGCCCGCAAAATGTCCTTCTCGCGCCTGCTATCTCTACGGGGCATGCTCGCGTCCTCGAAAACGCATGAGGACATACGGAAGGCGGTGTTAACCCAAATGACTCTTGCCCCCGGCATATCCGGCAGCACGTAATCCCTCGACCTCCCCTTAAACCCGCCATCGGCCGAAACCGGACCTCTTGGCCGAGGCGCCTGTGAAGGTTCTCTCGCGACCTACCTGTAATGTGATGTAGTGCGCCTACCAAAAGGGATGATGCGATGGGGACTCTTGGGCCAAGCCCGTGCTTCGAAACGCTTCCGGCGTTCGATATATAAAATGAACATATTATATTAATATGTATATATAAAGCCACGGGACTGCTTGCCCGAGGCCCGCGCCGGAACCCGAAAGCACGTCGTTCAGAGCGTCCAGAGGAGGATCGGGGCTCCCCTCCTGCCCTTAACGCTTAAGAGCATACCAGGTGAGAGGTTTGCCCCCGTCCGGATAGAGATGCAGAACGCGTCGTGGAGCGAGTGAAGGAGTCTCGGTGCGCTCGGTATCGAGCGGGACCCCGACACATCGCAGAAGGCAAAACCCCGCGCCTCTTTCCTTCGATGGGCCGCCGGAGCCCCGGGCTTTCTGTCTATAAAGGAAGCCCTTCCATTTTACGAAAAAAGGGTTGGTGTGAGTAAAGCCCACAATCTTCTGTAAATTTTCGCTCCCCAGGATAAAGTTCCACTCCTTCCATCCGGAGGAGAGGACAAATCACCGACGTCTTCCTCCGGTATCGCAAACCAAGGGCAAAAGGACATGACGGCACATAGGCCATCAGCTCTTGTGCCCTGGGGATATTCCTTATTGGGTTGTCAAGGAAGACGTTATGAGG
>NZ_JACVJJ010000030.1:0-23729 GCF_015711935.1 Candidatus Solincola tengchongensis | reverse complement strand
GGAAGCGCCTTTTCGGGGCCATGGCCCCTCGGCCATCTGGTAAAATAACCCGTAGTCCACGTCAGGAGAAAGAGGGGAGAGGATATGGATTACTTCAACCCGGTGGAGGTACTGGAGAGGGAGAGGCTGGAGGAACTCCAGCTGCAGCGCCTCAGGGAGACGGTTGACCGCCTCTACGAGAAGGTGCCCTTCTACAGGAAGAAACTGGATGAAGTCGGATATAGACCCGGGGATATCCGGGACCTTTCCGACCTCAAGAAGCTGCCCTTCACCACCAAGGACGACCTCAGGGAAAACTATCCCTTCGGCCTTTTCGCCGTACCCATGCGGGATATCGTGCGCATCCACGCCTCTTCCGGGACCACCGGTAAGCCCACCGTGGTGGGGTACACGGCCAATGACATAAGGGTGTGGGCCGACCTCGTGGCCCGGACCATAGTGGCCGCCGGGGGGACCCCGGACGACATCGTGCACGTGGCTTACGGCTACGGCCTGTTCACCGGGGGACTCGGGCTGCACTACGGGGCGGAGATGCTGGGGGCCACGGCCCTGCCCATGTCCGGCGGCAACACCAAGCGCCAGATCCGACTTATGGTAGATTTTGGAAGTACAATCCTCTGTTGCACCCCCTCCTATGCCCTGAACATAGCCGAGGTCATGCGGGAGATGGGGGTCACGCGTGACATGATCAAGCTCAAGGCCGGCATCCTGGGGGCGGAGCCCTGGACCGACGAGATGCGTAGACAGATAGAGGAAGAGCTGGGGATATCCGCCCACGACATCTACGGCCTCTCCGAGGTGGTGGGGCCGGGTGTATCCATCGAATGCGGGGAGAAGAACGGCCTGCACGTCTTCGAGGATTCCTTCATACCGGAGATAATCGACCCGGACACCGGGGAGAGCCTGCCCCCGGGGCAGAGGGGAGAACTGGTCTTCACCAATATCAACAAGGAGGGTCTGGCCCTGCTGCGCTACCGCACCCGGGACATATCCGCTTTGGACGTATCGCCCTGCCCCTGCGGGCGCACGCATATCCGCATGAAGAGGATCACCGGGCGCACCGACGACATGCTCATCATCCGGGGGGTCAACGTCTTCCCCTCCCAGGTGGAGGCAGTGCTCATGCAGATACCCGGCATCAGCCCGCATTACCAGCTGGTGGTCGACCGGGTGGAAAACCTGGATGTGCTGGAGGTCCAGGTGGAGGTCTCTCCGGAGGTCTTCTCGGACGAGATAAAGAGGCTGGAGGAGCTGGAGCGCCGCATCGCCGACGAGGTCCAGAGCTACCTCGGGTTGAGCGTCAAGGTGAGGCTCATGGAGCCCCGCTCCATCCAGCGCAGCGAGGGCAAGGCAGTGAGGGTAATCGACCGGCGGAAGATGTAGGAGGTACCCGGGTTGAAGGTTAGGCAGGTTTCCGTTTTCCTGGAGAACAAGTCGGGCAGGCTTTACGAGGTCTGCAAGTGCCTGGCCGAGGCGGAGGTCAACATCCGGGCTCTGGCCATCGCCGAGACCGCGGATTACGGCGTGCTGAGGCTTATCGTCAACGATCCGGATAAGGCGGTGAGGGTCCTGACGGAGGAGAACTTCACGGTCAGCGAAACGGAGGTCATAGCCGTGGAGGTCCCCGACCGTCCGGGGGGGCTGGCCGGTGTCCTGGCACCCCTTTATGACGCCAACGTGAACATCGAGTACCTGTACTGCTTCGTGGAGAAGAGCGGCGAGAGCGCCATCGTGGTCTTCCGCGTGGAGCAGATAGACAGGGCCATCCAGGCTCTGCAGGGGGGCGGGTTCACGGTGATGCGCGAGGAAGACGTCTATCGCATCTGAGCCGGAGGGTGGGAGATGCCCGTCTATACGACCAGCCTGGAGTTTTCCACCCGGGGAGGGTCGGAGATAATCGACATCACCGGGAGAGTGCAGGAGAGCCTCACCGATTCCCGGCTCCGCGAGGGGCTGGTCACCGTCTTCGTGCCCGGCTCCACCGGTGGGGTCATCACCCTGGAGTACGAGCCGGGGTTGATGAGGGACCTGGGAGAGGCCTTCGAGAGGCTGGCGCCGAGCGGCGTGGCCTACCATCACGACCGGACCTGGGGTGACGGCAACGGGCACAGCCATGTCCGGGCTTCACTGGTGGGCCCCTCCCTGAGCGTGCCCTTCCGGGAAGGGCGGCTCATCCTCGGGACCTGGCAGCAGATCGCCTTCGTGGATTTCGACAACCGGCCCCGGCGCAGGGTGCTCATCGTTCAGGTCATAGGAGAGTGAGTCCCGTCCGCTGCGGGATGGCTTCAGTCGCGGAAAAGAGACGTTCATGGCCGGAACCGCTTCCCGCTTGAAAAAGGTTCCTTATTGCTTACGCGTCCTCCTTTACTATGTTTTAATGTTTTTCATCTTCCGCTACCCGGTGTACGGGTACCTGGACAGAAACCTCTCCCGGCAGATACTGGGGGTGAGGGACACTTTTCTGACCACCCTGGTGATCCTGGCCCACCTTCTCCTCTGCTCGATACCCCCTTGGCTCTGGAGCCGACATAGCCTCGGCCGTACGCTCTCCCGGGGCCTGGAATCATTCGCCTGCTACGCTGCGGTCTTTATGAGCCTGGGTTTTATCTACTCCCTAGCCGAGGAAGGCAGCTGGAAGGCCTGGTACGGCCTTACTGCGGGGGGGAGTGTATGGGAGCGTCTCCTCACCACCGGCGCTCTTTTCTCGGCCTTCCTGATCTCCGCCTGGTGGGGCGGGAGAAGGGTCGGGCACCGCCGGAGGGCCAGCCGCGCGAGGAGGAGATGAGGAAAGGAGGAAGCCCGCCGCCGGGGAATTTACCTTTCTTGTTTTTTGGAAACCGGACCGCCAGAGCGCATTTTGGACTTTCCGCGACGTAATCCCCCGTGGTCGGCGGCGTCCACCAGGGCACGGACGAAATCCAGGGCCAGGCGGAGGTTTCGCGGATCCACGTTGGCCTGGTCGTCCCGTTCCCACCTCCAGTGACGGGGAATGGAAGATTCCTCCCTCCCGGTGACCGTCATGGCCCGGTGACCGCGGGAAAGGAGCTGGAAGGCCTCACCTGGGTAAAGGCGGTTGGCGGACATTCCCCTGCTGTAGTGCGCATAGGACTCGATTATGCGGTGGGCCAGCCTGAGAAGGCGCCGGTCGGCGTGGAATCCGGGGAGGGGTCCCTCTTTTGCGTTGCAGGCAGGGAATCCGCGCCCTACCCCCTCCAGGACCAGGAAATAGGCGTCGCGCAGCTCCCGACGGTGACGGCGGATCAGCACGCGGGCTCCCCTGCCATTGGCCTCCGATGCGCCGGTGAAAACGAACCAAAGCTCTGCGGAATGAGGGCGGTGCCGTGAATAGTTGCGGGCCATCTCCAGGAGAAGGGCCACACCCGAGCCGTTGTGGTTGCCTCCCGGGGAGGTTCGGCTGGAGACTGCCTTGGAAAAAAGTGCCAGCATGGATAGGAAGGGGACGGTCGAGAAGGCCAGGCCCGTTCGCCAGAGGAATTCCAGCTTCGAGGAATCCATGCTCAGGAGGCGCCCACCGTAAGCCAGGGTGAAGAGGATGAACAGAGCTCCCTGGGCCGCGGCGTCGGCGATCCGGAAAAGACGATAGAGGGAAACCAGACCGGGGCGGTAGTAAAAGGCGCTCTGCGGGCTGTCCAAGTGGGCCAGGAGCACGAGGCGGACCTCGGGCTCCCTCTCGGGTAAGGACCTGGCCACGACGTTCTCCGAGCGGCCGATGGGACCAAGCCACGAAAAGGGGTTCCTCCCGTAACGTTCGAGGAGGAAGCAGAGGAACCCGGTGGACACCAGGGCGTAGGAGAGGTGCCCGTTCACCGGGAATAGTAAGACGCCCACCACTATGAGCAGGCGGGTGAAGGTCTTGGCCCAGGCGGTGGTGACTGGGGTACGGAAATCCTCAACCTCCACCCGGTAGCCCAGTTCCTCGAGCTCTCGCTGTACGTATCGGGCTGCTCTCCTCTCGCCCTTGCTCCCCGGGGGACGGGGCCCGATGTCCGCCGCCAGGTGGCGGGCTGGCCAGGCGACGCCTTTCTCCCAGCGCCTGGACCTCGATTCCCGAGACGCGTGAACGGTATGCTGGAGAACCCCGTCCTTTTCCTCCACCACTGATGACCTTCGATTCGGTGAACGACGTTCCCGGCGGAGGGCCGGAAAACGCCATATCCTCCGACGAGTCGTGAACATCATACAATATTTCAACGTCATACAGCGCGTGACCTGCGCCGGGACGCGGATGAGTCCGTTTTTCGCAGTCATGACCGCATAGGCTACAGGTGATAAGGCCACGCAGAGGGAATAGAATAGTGAAGGACGGGCGGGGAGACCGATGGAATGACTGGAATCGGGGATTCTGAATACCATCCCCGGAGGAACGGGAGGTGCAGAGGCGTTGGCGGAAGAACCCGATTACTCGAGCCGCCTGAGAAGGATAAGGGAGAAGCTGGAAGCCATGGACCGCGAGGAAGACGCAGAGGCGGCCTTGGACCTACTGGAGAAGGCCGTAGAGGAAGCGGAGAGCCTGGGCTCGGAGCTGGAGGGGGAGAAGTGAAATCCACACCCTTGCTGGACTCCCTGTCCGGGCCGTCGGACCTAAAGGCGCTCGACTACCGCGAACTGGAGATCCTGGCGGAGGAGATAAGGTCGGTCATCGTGGAGACCACCGCCCGGTGTGGGGGCCACCTGGCGCCCAGCCTGGGGGTGGTGGAGCTGACCCTGGCCCTGCACCGGGTCTTTGACAGCCCCCGGGACCGCATAATCTGGGATGTTGGGCACCAGAGCTACGCCCACAAGCTGGTGACCGGGAGACGGGAGTCCTTCCGGAATCTGAGGTGCCGGGGCGGCTGCAGCGGGTTCACCCGGAGGGACGAGAGCCCTCACGACGTGGTGGATGCCGGGCATGCCAGCACGGCCATCAGCTACGCCCTGGGCCTTGCCGTGGCCAGGGACCTCAACGGCGAGGATTATGAAGTGGTGGCGGTGATCGGGGACGGAGCCCTCACCGGAGGTCTGGCTTACGAGGCACTAAACCAGGCCGGAGCCCTGAAGAAGCACCTGATAATCGTGCTCAACGACAACGGGATGTCCATCTCCCGCAACGTCGGTGCCATGTCCACCTATCTCACCCAGTTGCGCCTGAACCCGCGCTACGTCCGGGTAAAGGGCGGGATCAAGGAGCTTATCGAGAGCGTGCCCGTGGTCGGAGCGCCCACCGACCGCCTTATCCATTCCCTGAAGGAAAGGGTCAAGAACTTCCTCATCCCCGAGTTCATCTTCGAGGAGCTGGGGATAAAGTATGTTGGCGTGGTCGACGGTCACGACATACGTGCCATGGAGAAGGACCTGGCCCTGGCCCGCGGGGTGGAGGGGCCGGTCCTCATCCACGTGGTCACTCGCAAGGGTAGGGGATACCCTCCCGCGGAGAGGGAGCCGGACCTCTACCACGGCGTCGGCCCTTTCGAGGCGGAAACGGGGAGGATCAAAGGAGGTGGGGGAAAGCCCACCTTCACGGAGGTCTTCGGCAAAGTGATGTGCGATATGGCCCGGGCGGAACCCCGCCTGGTGGCCATAACCGCGGCCATGAAACTGGGCACCGGCCTGGACGACTTCGCCGCCCTCTATCCCAGCCGCTTCTTCGACGTGGGCATCGCCGAGCAACACGCGGTGACCCTGGCGGCCGGGTTGGCCCTGGGGGGGTACCGTCCGGTGGTCTCCATATACTCCACCTTCCTCCAAAGGGCCTTCGACCAGCTGGTGCAGGAGGTTTGCCTACAGAACCTCCCGGTGATCTTCACCCTCGACCGCTCCGGTCTGGTGGGAGAGGACGGGCCGACCCACCACGGGGCTTTCGACCTCTCCTACCTGCGCCTCCTTCCCAACATGACGGTCATGGCTCCCGGTGACCAGGAAGAACTGCGGGACATGATGTGGGCTGCTCTGGAGATGGAAGGCCCGGTGGCCATCCGTTACCCCCGGGGGAGCGGTAGATCGGAGCGGGTGGACCCCAGGCCGAGACCCCTGCAGCTCGGGCGCGCCCAGGTGGTCCGCGAGGGAGAGGGCGAGGTGAGCATCATTGCCGTGGGGCGCATGGTGGGGATCGCCCTGGAGGCGGCGGAGATCCTCTCCCGTGGAGGGGTAGAGGCGGAGGTGGTGAACGCCCGTTTCGTAAAGCCCCTGGACGAGGAGATGCTCAGGGAGCGGGCCAGGAAGCGCCGTCTGCTGGTCACCCTGGAAGAGAACGTGCTCACCGGAGGGTTTGGGGAGGCGGTCGCCGCACTGCTCAAGGAGGAGAAGACCGACTGTCTGCTGGTGCGCATGGGATTGCCGGACCGCTTCGTGGAACACGGAAAGGTGGAAGAACTCTTCTCCGCCCTGGGACTGGACGCCACCTCGGTGGCCGGCGAGGTGATGTGCGCCCTGGGCGGAAGGGGATGAGCTGGGCTTGCAGCGACCGCGCTCTGTCCTACCTGGCATATTCCCGGATTTCCCGGGGATACGGTGAATGGGGATGGAAAGGCTCGACCGCTGGCTGGTGGAGAGAGGTTACTTTCCTTCCCGGGAAAGGGCACGCCTGGCCATAATGGCCGGAGACGTGGAGATAGAGGGAAGAGGAAAGATCCTCAAAGCGGGGACCCTGGTCCGCCCCGGGGACCGGGTTGTTGTCCGCGAGCGACCGCTTTACGTCTCCCGAGGCGGGGAGAAGCTGGAGGGAGCGCTACTGAGGTTCGGGCTGCGGGTGGAAGGGAGGCAGGCCCTTGACGTGGGTTCCTCCACCGGCGGCTTCACCCACTGCCTCCTCCGCAACGGAGCGTCGAAGGTGGTGGCCCTGGACGTGGGGAAGGGTCTCCTGCACTGGGACCTCAGGCGGGATCCCAGGGTGACGATACTTGAGGGGCGGAACGTGCGCTTCCTCCGCCCCGAGGACCTTCCTTACACGCCGGACCTCGTGGTGGCGGACCTCTCGTTCATCTCCCTGCGCAAGGTGCTGTCGGTCCTCAAGGATATACTCTCTCCCGGGGGCGATCTTGTGGCCCTCATCAAGCCGCAGTTCGAGGCGGGGCGGGCGCAGGTGGGGAAGGGAGGCGTGGTTCGCGACCCCGCGGTGCACCGGGAGGTCCTGCGGTTGGTGCTGGAGGAAGCCCGCGCAATGGGCCTCGTCCTGCGAGGTCTGGCGCCTTCCCGCCCACCGGGGGCGGACGGCAACCGGGAGTTCTTCGCCTGGTGGTCATCCGGGTCAGGGGAGGGGATCCCTACGACTGACTGGGATAAATTGGTAAATGCTGTGGTCGAGGAGGCGTGGAGGGAAGGGAAGGGCGAAGCCCGCGGGAGGCGGGGGGTGAACGCGGGAGATGCAAGGAAGGCTGTAGCCGAGGAGGTGGGATAAATTGGTAAATGCTGTGGTCGAGGAGGCGTGGAGGGAAGGGAAGGGCGAAGCCCGCGGGAGGCGGGGGGTGAACGCGGAAGATGCAAGGAAGGCTGTAGCCGAGGAGGTTACGGACGGAGAGGAGGGTGCATCTTGAGGAACGTGGGCATCATGCCCCACATCTTCAAGGAGGAGACACTCCGGGCAGCGAAGGAACTGGGGCGCTGGCTTGAGGAGAAGGGCCTGGAGGCGAGGATGCTCCCCGGAGATGCCGAGGCCGCAGGGTGCCCGGGCAGGGGGGTGGAAGAGGAGGAGTTCCTCCGCGGACTGGACCTGGTCATATCCCTGGGCGGTGATGGAGCCATGCTCCGCGCCTCCTCCTTCGCCTACCGGGCGGACGCCCCGGTGGTGGGAGTGAACCTGGGCAAGAAGGGATTCCTCACCGCCCTGGAGATGGAGGGGATGTATGCGGGGCTGGAGGAAGTGCTGAAGGGGCGCTACCTCTTGCAGGAGAGAATGCTCCTGGAGTGCTGGATAAGGGAGGGATGCGGAGGCCGTCCCCTTTACGCCATCAATGAGGTGGTGGTAGGGAAGCGGGAGCTGCAGAGGATGATACGCCTGGAGGTGGAGATAAACGGCGAATATTTCCATTACTACGCGGGGGACGGGGTGATCTTCTCCACCCCCACCGGCTCCACCGCCTATTCCCTCTCCGCGGGCGGGCCCATAGTCGAACCCACCCTGGAATGCATCATCCTGACCCCGATATGCAGCCATTCGCTGGTTGACCGCTCGGTGATAATCTCCCCCCAGAGCGAGATAGAGGTCCTGGCCCGGCGGGAGAAGGTCATGCCCTCCATCTCCGTGGACGGCAGGGAGGAGGTGGAGCTGCCTCATGGAGGCAAGGTCCTCATCCGCAAGGCGCCCCGGCGATTGAAGATGGTCAAGGCGGTGGGGTATTCCTTCTATACCCTCCTGCGGGAGAAGTTCGAGTTCCCCGAAGGCAAGTGAGGCATTGGACCACTCCGGAGGTGCGGGATGCTGAGGGAGTTGCAGGTCCGTAACCTGGCCCTGATCAGGGAAGCGCGCCTGGAATTCGGCCCCGGCTTCAACGTGCTCACTGGGGAAACGGGGGCGGGGAAGACGGTACTGGTGGAGGCCCTTGCCCTCCTCCTGGGGGGAAGGGGGGACGCCGGGTTCGTGAGTCCGGGCGCGGATAGGTTGGAGCTGGAGGCGGCCTTCGACCCCCCGGAGGGGCAGGAATGGCGCGATCTCCTGGCGGGCGAGGGTTTGGAGCCGGAGGAGGAGCTCATCCTGCGGAGGGTGATAACCGCCGACGGGAGGAGCCGTTGCTACGTCAACGGACGTATGTGCCCGGTGGGCACCCTGGCTCGCTTGGGGGAACACCTGGTGGACATCCACGGGCAGCACGAGCACCAGCGCCTGCTCCGTCCCTCCACCCATCTTGAATATCTCGACGGCTTCGGGGGCCCGGAACATGCCGATCTCCTCGGCGATTATCGCCGGCTCTACCGGCGCTGGAGGGAGGCGAGGGAGCGTTACGAGTCGGCATGCCTTGAGGAGGCGGAGAGGCTGCGGGAGATGGACCTCCTACGTTACCAGGTACGCGAGATCGAGGCCGTGGATCCCCGGGAGGGAGAGCTGGAGGAGCTCTTGAGGGAACGCAGGAGGATGCAGAATCGGGAAGAGCTCTTCCTCGCCGTACGCCAGGCCTACGAAGCCGTCTCCGGAGGAGAGGAGGGGGAAGGAGCCCTGGACCGGCTGGGGGAAGCCAGGCGTTTGCTGGAGAGGGCGTGTGCCCTGGACGAGGAGGTCTCGGAGTGGGCCCTCCGCATGGAGGAGATGGAGGGCGCCCTGTCCGAGCTCACCCGGGAGATGCACGCTTACCTGGAGGCTCTGGACTTCCAGCCGGGACGTCTGGAGGAGGTGGAAGCGCGCCTCCGGGACCTCTCCAGCCTGGCCAAGAAGTACGGTGCCCATACCGGCGACATCCTCTCCTATCTGGAAAGGGCCAGGATGAGGCTGGAGGATCTGGAGGCCCTCGACGAAAGGAGGGAAGAATACCGCGAGGAGGCGGAATCCCTTCTCGTGGAGGTAAGCGGGAAGGCGGAAGCCCTGAGGGCCTCGAGGAAGCGGCTGGCGGAACGCCTCACTCGGGAGGTCAACCGGGAACTGAAGGAACTGAACATGGGCGGGATGCGCTTCCGCGTGCGCATGGAGGACCTGGAGGACTACGGCGAGAAAGGGGCCGACCGCGTGGAGTTCCAGGTCTCACCGGGCAAGGACCTCCCCTATCGTCCCCTGGCCCGCATCGCTTCCGGCGGGGAGCTCTCCCGCATAGCTCTGGCCCTGAAGCTGGTGCTGGCGAGGGCGGACGCCGTCCCTACCCTGGTCTTCGATGAGGTGGATTCGGGAATAGGAGGGGCCACAGCCGACGTGCTGGCTCGGAAGCTATCCGGTATCTCCAGGTTTCATCAGGTCTTCTCGATCACGCACCTCCCCCAAGTGGCAGCGGCTTCCGACGTCCATCTGGCGGTTGAGAAACGGGTGAGCGGGAGAGGAATAACGACCGATATCCGGAGGCTGGACGCATCGGGTAGAGTGGGGGAGCTGGTGCGTATGCTGGGTGGGGAGGAGCGAACGGCCCGGGACCATGCCCTGGCCATGCTGGGGGGAAAGGCCTCGCCGCCGGGAGGAGGCGGGGGGGAATGAGGGCGGGATGTTCGCCGTGGGGGCGAAGAGGATCGCCGGTAAAGGGGGACGATATGGGGAGGGGGATGAGGAGGTAAACGATGACCATCGAACTTCCCGGAAGGGAGTGGTTTTCGCCGAGCCCTTTATGGGAGTCCGAACGTGATGTGAAGAGGAAAAATCGACGGTCTCTCCGGTGAGGGCTGGAGGGGAGGTCGCGAGGTAAGGCCTTCGGAAAAGTCGACCGATGACGCGCAGACGCCACATACCGCTCCTAGTGATGTCGGTCGCCCTGCTCATGGCAACCCTTGTCGCGGGTTGCGGCGGAGGGAGGCGAGGGGATGGGAAGCCGCGCGTGGCCGCGGATATCGTGCCCCTGGCCATGATCTGCCGGGAGGTGGGAGGCGATCGCGTTGAGGTGGAGGTTCTGGTCCCTCCCGGATCAAGTCCTCACACCTATGAGTTGTCGCCCGGGCAGGTGAGCTTTCTCTCCAGGGCGGACATGCTGGTCTTAAACGGCCTCGGGCTCATACCCTGGGAGGAGAGCCTTCCCTCCCGGGTGGGAAGACCGGACTTGGTGGTGGTGAGGGCGGCAGAGTCCGTGCCAAACGAGGAGCTTCTACCCGCCGTCTCGGAATGGTCGGAGGGGCAGGGAGAAGGGGAGGCAGGAGGGCCTCGGGGGTCCGAAACCTACGACCCGCACCTGTGGCTGGATCCCCTCCTGGCCTTGCGCATCGTGGATGCCATGGAGGAGGGCCTGGAGAGGGTGGACCCGGAGAACGCTGGCTATTACCGGGAGAGGGCGTCAGAGCTCAGTGCCAGGATCACCTCTCTTCATGAGGAGGTTCTCAGGCGCACGGCGGCCTTTAGCCACCGAGAGTTCATCTCCTTCCATTCCAGCTGGTCTTATTTCGCCCGCCGTTACGGTCTGCGGCAGGTGGGAGTGATCGAGGAGCTGCCGGGAAAGGAACCTTCGGCGGGGGATGTCGCCGCCCTGGTGAAGTTGGCCAGGAGCTGGGGTGTACGGGCCGTCTTCGCCGAGGAGCAGTTCAACCCCCGTGTGGCGGAGGCGGTGGCCGAGGAGACCGGGGGTGAGGTGAGGGTGTGGACGCTTGACCCCTTGGGGGATCTGGGGGACCCCAGGAAAGGGGATTATTGCTCCCTCATCCTCTACAATCTGGAGATCATGGAGGAGGCCTTGAGGTGAAGAAGTGCCGGGTGCGCGAGTTCCTGACCTCGGGGAGCGAGGGGCCGCGCGAAGTCATACAGGTCCAGGACCTCTGGGTACGAAGGGACGGCCATACGGTCCTGGAGGACATAACCTTCAATGTCCGAGAGGGGAGTTTCCTGGGGATAATCGGGCCCAACGGGGCGGGGAAGACGACCCTCCTGCGGGCCATTCTGGGCCTGGTGACCCCGGAAAGGGGGAGTATCCGCGTCCTGGGCCTCAGCCCTCGGGAGCTGAGGCACGAGCTGCATCACATAGGGTACATGCCCCAGCAGGTGCTCTTCGATCCCCGCTTCCCGGTCTCCGTCTACGACGTGGTGATGATGGGGCGGGCCTGCTGCATCGGGCCCCTGCGATTCCCCACCCGAGCGGACCGGGAAGCGGTACTCCGCAGCATTGCCGATGTGGGACTGGAAGGGCTGGAGAGGAAACCCATCGGGGAGCTGTCCGGCGGGCAGCAGAAGAGGGCCTTCCTGGCGCGCGCCCTATGCCTCGAGACGAGCATCCTCCTCCTGGACGAGCCCACCGCGGGGTTGGACCTGGAGTCCCAGGCAAGGTTCATGGACCTCCTGGTGAGCTTGAAGGAGGAGAGGAGGCTCACGGTGGTCTTCGTCTCCCATGACGTCAACGTCCTGGCCCGTTTCGCGGATGAGATAGTGTGCATAAACCGCAGCATGCATCTGCATGGGCCCCCTCGGGAGGTGTTGGGGAGCGACAGGCTCAGGGAAGCATACCGTTGCGAGTTCGATTTCCTGGCCGGAGCCGGTTCCCCGAGCCCGTCCGCATAAGGTGTGTTGCGGCTGCTCGCATCAAGGCGGGAACGTGAACTCGTGGGATGGGGAGCCGTTGTCCCGCAGCTCAGGCGGTGAAGCGCTGAGGGAGGTTCAGATGGGCTTCGCCTCCCGCGACCTGGCGCGAGGCGATCACGGCGGGCAGGTCCGGGAGGCGGGAAAGGAGGAGGGATGTTGACCTACGGGTTCGCCCAGAGAGCCTTGGCGGGAGGCGTGATCATCGCCGCAGTGTGTTCCCTGCTCTCATTCTTGGTGGTGGTCAGAAGGATGGCCTTCGTGGGGATGGGGATTTCCCACGCCGCCTTCGGAGGCGTGGCCGTGGGGCTGGTGACCGGCTTGGACCCCCTTCTCGCCGCGGGAGGTTTCTGTGTGCTGGTGGCCTTGGGAATCGGGTGGCTGGGGGAAAGGGGGAGGATGCATGAGGACACCATGATCGGGATCCTCTTCTCTGCGGCCATGGCCCTTGGCGTGGTGCTGGTCAGGGCGGCCCGTGCCTACAACCTAGACTTGATGAGCTACCTCTTCGGCAGCATACTGGCACTGGGCTGGACGGACGTGCTGACCATCGGGGCCACGGCCATCCTTTCCATGGCCTTCATTTGCCTCTTCTTCAAGGAGTTGCTGTTCATGGCCTTCGACCGCGAGACGGCCATAGCCAGCGGCCTCCCGGTGAGGGGTGTGGATTACGCCTTCCTGGTCGTCCTGGCCCTGGTGGTGGTGGTGTCCATAAAGCTGGTGGGTATTATCCTGGTGTCCGCGCTTCTGGTCATACCCGCCGCGACGGGAATGCAGCTCTTCCGCAACTACCGTGGTGCACTGGTCGCCGCGGAGGTGGTGGGCGTGGCCTCGGTGGTCCTTGGGCTCTACCTCTCCTACCTCCTCGATGTGGCCTCCGGCGCGTCCATCGTCCTGGTGTTGTTCTCCGCGTTTCTACTCTCCTATGCCTTCTCTCCGCGCAGGGGGTACCTGCGGCGCCTCCACCGGTGACCCTCAGCGGTGGAGTCCTTCCTGCTGGTTGGTTAAAGAAAGGGTGAGTTTGGTGTGAATCTCCATGATAGGAGGGTAGCCTCTCCGATTTTCTTATGGGACAACCAACGAGACCGGGAGGGAGTTTTTTCTCGATGCGAAAGGGTGCGGTTGAAGGGACATCCGGTATACTCTATACTTGGAAAGCGGGATGATGACCGGAAAGAGGGGTGAGCGGTCATAACCGTAAGCGAGCGCTTGAGGACGGAACGAGGACGGAATCCCGGAGGTTCGTAGGGATTCCGTCTCTTTTTAAAGAATAAATTTCCGGGGGCCGCGCCGCCCCGGCCGGGCCGCGGAAGGCGTGGCGCAAAACGGGGGTGAAGAGCGAACGGCAGCCGATATACGGGGGAGGTTGAAGGATGCCGGTTAAATACATCTTCGTGACCGGGGGCGTTTCCTCTTCCCTGGGGAAGGGGATAACCGCGGCCTCTCTGGGCCGCCTGCTCAAGGCGCGCGGCCTCAGGGTGACCATGCAGAAGATGGACCCGTACATCAACGTGGACCCCGGTACCATGAACCCCTTTCAGCACGGCGAGGTCTTCGTGACCGACGACGGTACGGAGACCGATCTGGACCTGGGCCACTACGAGCGCTTCGTGGACGAGCATCTGGGAAGGGAGAACAACGTCACCACCGGGAGCGTGTACTGGTCCATCATCACCCGGGAGCGCAAGGGCGAGTTCCTGGGAGGGACGGTGCAGGTCATCCCGCACATAACCAACGAGATCAAGGAGCGTATCCTGCGCCTCACCCGCTCCACTGAGGTGGACGTGGTCATCACGGAGATCGGGGGGACGGTGGGCGACATCGAGAGCCTGCCCTTCCTGGAGGCCATCCGGCAGTTCAAGAAGGATGTGGGGCCGGAAAACGTGATGTACGTACACGTCAGCCTGGTGCCCTACCTGGAGACCACGCGGGAGATGAAGACCAAGCCCACCCAGCACAGCGTGAAGGAGCTGCGCTCCATAGGCATCCAGCCCGACGTCATCGTCTGCCGTTCCAAAGAGCCCATCGGCATGGACCTCAAGGACAAGATCTCCCTCCTCTGCGACATCGATATAGAGGCCGTCATATCCGCACCCACCGCGGACTGCATCTATGAGGTACCCCTCATCCTCCACGCGGAGGGCCTGGGCGATTACGTGGCCCGCCACTTGGGGTTGGAGGGCCACGAGGAGGACCTCTCGGAGTGGGAGGAGATGGTGCGCCGCATCAAGGCCGCCGATCACGAGGTGAGCATCGGGATCGTGGGAAAGTATGTGGATCTCCCGGACGCTTACCTCTCCATCATCGAGAGCCTGAAGCACGGCGGTTTCGCACACTCCGCCAAGGTGAACATCGTATGGGTGGCCTCCGACGACGTCACCAGGGAGAACGCGGAGAGCGTGCTCTCCGGGCTGGACGGCATCCTGGTCCCCGGAGGGTTCGGGGTGCGTGGGGTAGACGGGAAGGTGGAGGCCATCCGATACGCCAGGGAGAACAACATCCCCTTCCTTGGCATCTGCCTGGGCCTGCAGTGCGCGGTCATCGAGGCGGCGCGTAACCTTTGCGGCCTGGAGAAGGCCAACAGCTCCGAGTTCGATCCCGCCACTCCGGACCCGGTCATCGACCTCTTGCCCAGCCAGAGGGACGTGGACGAGATGGGGGGGACCATGCGGCTTGGCCTCTACCCCTGCAAACTGTTGGAGGACTCCCTGGCCTACTCCTGCTACGGGGAGGAGGTCATCTACGAGCGGCACCGGCACCGCTACGAGGTGAACAACCATTACCGTACCGCGTTGCAGGAAGCGGGGATAGTGTTCTCCGGCCTCTCTCCCGACGGGAGGCTTGTGGAGATCATCGAAAGAAGGGATCATCCCTGGTTCCTGGCCTGCCAGTTCCATCCGGAGTTCAAATCCCGCCCCAACCGGCCGCACCCCCTCTTCAGGGAGTTCGTGGGCGCCGCATTGCGCCGGCGCATGGGGCAGGCCGAGGCCCCGGATCTCAGAGTGGTGGGTTGAGACGGTACGAGCTGGGGTCGCTCGCCGGGTGGAGAGCGGGGTTGCAGGAGGGGGATGGTGGAGGCCGAATGCGGGGCCTCCAGAGGCTAAAGGGATATTAGGGGACCTGGCGTAGCGCCGCCCGCACGCTGTAGAGTGCAGAGATTCGGCGTGAATCCGCGATTCGGAGACGAGGAGCGGCACAGGGGATGGAAGACCGGCTGCTGGACACCTTTCTCCAATTGGTAAAGATTGACAGTGAGTCCCTCCATGAGGGCCGGATTGTGGATTTCGTGGTCCGGTGGACCCGGGAAAGCGGCCTGGATGCCTACGTGGACAACGCGGGAAAAGCGGTGGGCGGGGAGGCGGGGAACGTCTACGTCCAAGTCCCCGCCCACGGGGTGGAGGCTCCTCCTCTGCTCTTCTGTTCCCACCTGGACACGGTGGCCCCCGGCAAGGGCGTAGAGCCTCTGGTGCAGGGGAGCAGGGTCATCTCCGCCGGGAAGACGGTGCTGGGCGCCGACTGCAAGGCGGGCGTGGCGGTCATGCTGGAGCTCATCCGTAAGGCCGGAGAGGACGGGTTCCCCCACGGACCCCTGGAGTTTCTCTTCACCATCGCCGAGGAGAGGCAGTTGCAAGGGGTGCGCAACCTGGAGTGGGAACGCATACGTTCCCGACACGCCTTCGTGCTGGACGGCTCGGGAGGGGTGGGGGGGATCATCAACGCTTCACCCACCCAGGACAACCTGGAGTTCGTCTTCACCGGGCGTGCGGCACATGCCGGCGTGGAGCCGGAGAAGGGGATCAACGCCATCTACGGGGCCTGCTGGGCGGTGAGCCTCATGCGCCTCGGGCGCATCGATTCCGAGACCACCGCCAACGTGGGGATAATCCGCGGGGGCAGGGCAGTGAACATCGTGCCCGACCGGGCCGTGGTGGAGGGTGAGGTCCGGTCCCTGGACAGGGAAAAACTGGAAGAACAGAGAAGGAGGATGGTGCGCGCCGCCATGGAGGCGGAAGCCGCTGTGGGGGTAGGGGTGGAGGTGAGGACGGAGAGAGCCTACGAGGGTTTCCGCATCGATCCCCGCGACTCCCTGGTTCGCCTGGCGGAGGAGGCCGGGAAGGCCATGGGGATGAGGATGGAGGTTCGTTCGTCGGGAGGTGGGAGCGACGCCAACTTCCTGAACGCCTCGGGAATAAAATCCTTGGTGTTGACCATGGGTTCCCGCGAGGCTCACACCACCCATGAGTATATAGAGATAGAGGACCTGCGCCGCCTGGAACGCCTGTGCAGGGAGATAGCCGGTGCGGCAGGGAGGCTGAGGGGAAAGTGATGGAGGGTCACGGACACAGGTTGCTGGAAAGGCGCACCGTCTTCGAGGGAAAGGTGGTGCGCCTTTACCTGGACCGGGTCCGCCTCCCCGACGGCCGGGAGGCGGAAAGAGAGGTTGTCCTCCACTGGGGAGCGGTGGGCATGGTCCCCGTGGACGGGGAGGGGAAAGTCGTCCTGGTGCGCCAGTACCGGCATGCCACCGGGGAGGCGCTTCTGGAGATCCCGGCGGGAAAACTGACACCGGAGGAGGAGCCATTAAGCTGCGCGGAAAGGGAACTCATGGAGGAGGTGGGATACCGGGCCGGCAGATGGGTTCATCTGGCTTCCTTCTACACCTCGCCGGGCTTTTCCAATGAGATGCTCCATCTGTACTTGGCCCTCGACCTGGAGGAGGGTGAGGCTTCCCCGGAAGAGGACGAGTTCCTCGAGGTTGCGAGCGTGCCGTTGGGGCATGCCTTGGAGTTGGTGAAGAGGGGGGAGATCAAGGATTCCAAGACGGTGGCGGGGCTGGCCCTGGCGGCTCTTCACCTGGAGGGAAGATATGCATGAGTAAAAGAGCGAACCCCTCCGCCGGGGGAGGGCCTCTTTCCTTCATTACATGAACCCGGTCTTCCAGGGAGGGACCCGCGGCGGATGAGACCCATATAACCATCTCGCGACCCGGCACGGGTGGGAAGTCATCCGGCGGGCGTAGAGGACGCGCCCGGGAGTCCGGGTCCGGCATGGGGGAATGGAGGGATAAAGGTGATCATCGGCGTGCCCCGAGAGATCGTGGACCAGGAGTACCGGGTGGCCCTCACTCCCCAGGGCGCCCACGAGCTGGCACACGAGGGCCACAAAGTGCTGGTGGAGAGGGGAGCAGGGGAGGGCTCCAGCATCTCCGACCACGAATACCGTGAAGCCGGCGCCGCCGTGGTGGCGGGCGCGGCGGAGGTGTATGGGGAATCGGAGTTGATCCTCAAGGTCAAGGAGCCCCAGGAGAGTGAATACCCCTACCTGAGGGAGAACCAGGTACTCTTCGCCTTTCTGCACCTTGCCGCCAACCGTGAGCTGACCGAGGAACTCCTGAGGAGAAAGGTCGTCGGGGTGGCCTACGAGACGGTGCAGCGGGATGACGGGTCCCTCCCCCTGCTGGCACCCATGAGCGAGGTGGCCGGGCGCATGGCTCCCCAGGTCGGCGCCCACTACCTGGAGAAGATGAACGGGGGAAGGGGGCTGCTTCTTGGGGGTGCCACAGGAGTGCCTCCGGCCACGGTGGTCATCCTGGGCGCGGGGATCGTGGGTTCCCACTCGGCCATTCTGGCCACCGGCATGGATGCCCACGTGATGGTCCTGGACAAGAGTGTGATCAAGCTGCGCTATCTGGAGCACATCCTGCACGGCCGCATCACCACTCTCATCTCCAACAAGATGAACGTGCGCGAGGCGGTCAGGGGGGCGGACCTGGTGATAGGCGCCGTACTGGTGCCGGGAGCTCGCTGCCCTATACTGGTGGGGGAGGAGACGGTGAGGGACATGCGGCCCGGTTCGGTGGTGGTGGACGTTTCCATAGACCAGGGAGGGTGCGTCATGACCTCACGCCCCACTACCCATTCCAACCCCGTTTACGAGGTGCACGGAGTCCTCCACTACTGCGTGGGCAACATGCCGGGAGCGGTGCCCCATACCTCCACCTTCGCCCTGACCAACGTCACCCTCCCCTATGTGCAGATGATAGCGAGCCTGGGGCTGGCGGAGGCCGTGCGCCGCGACAAGAGCTTGGCCCGAGGCGTGAACACCATCGAGGGAAGGGTCACCAGCCGGCCAGTGGCCGAGGCGCACAGCCTGGACTACGAACCTCTGGAATACATTCTCCCGCTGGAACTCCCCGAGGCCGGATACCAGGGCTTCCTTCGAAGCCCCTGAAAGTTGGGTCGGTGACCGCCGTTGGAGACAAGGGGACGGCCGCGAGGATACGGTCGAAAGATGCTGCGGAGCGGGAGGAAAGAAACCTATGGAGGTTGACGGCGCCTGGGCGGCGTTGTTGCGGGAGTTCCTGGTCTATATGCGGGCGGAGAGGGGGCTCTCGGAGCGTACCGTCGAGGCCTACCGGAGGGACGTAGGGCGCCTCGTGGAGTATGCCCGGAGGCAAGGCGTGTCCTCTCCGAGCGAGATGGAAAGAGAGCAGATCACCGCTTTTCTCGAGGAAATGGGGGAAAGCGGCCTCTCTCCGCGCTCGCTTGCCCGCCTCACGGCGTCTCTGCGCGCCTTTCAACGTTTTCTGGTCGAAGAGGGAGGGGGCGAACCGCTCCCTCTCGGAGACCTGCCTTATCCGCGCCACGCGAGAAGGCTGCCCGCCGTCCTCAGCCAGGAGGAGGTGAAAGCCCTCTTGGAGCAGCCCATGCCCGGGGATGCCGTGGGCCTGAGGGACCGGGCGATCCTGGAGACCTTGTACGGCACGGGAATACGCATCTCCGAGCTGGTCTCCCTGGACCTCGAGGACCTGGACCTGGAGGAGGGGGAGATGAGGGTCCTGGGGAAGGGGGCGAGGGAGAGGGTGGTGCCGGTGGGCGGTAGAGCCGCTGAGGCGCTGGCCTCTTACCTGGCCCACGGTAGACCGAGGCTTTCACGCCGCCCTTCCCAGCGGGCCCTGTTCCTGAACTCGAGGGGGGGAAGGATAACCCGCCAGGGGGCTTGGGGGGTGGTGAGGAAATACGCGGACAGGGTGGGCTTGGGGGGGAGGATGACCCCCCATACCCTGCGCCACAGTTACGCCACACACCTGCTGGAGAACGGGGTTGACCTGCGCTACATACAGGAGCTCCTGGGGCATGCCAGCGTGAGCACCACGCAGATATACACCCATGTGAGCCGGAAGAAGCTCAAGGAGGTGTACCTAAAGTCCCACCCTCACGCGGGAGGGCTCCGGGAAGGCCCTTGATATATGCCCCCTCGAAAAAGGCTTGTTCTCAAGTGATTTGGGATATAATAGGTAGGCAAGTGAAACGGGCGCCCCGATACGGTGTTTATTTCATGTGAAGCAAAGGGCAGGGCGGTTTCATGCTCGGGAAGGAGAGGAGGTGAGGCGCAGGATACCACGATAAAGGGCGTGGGGAGAGAAAGGAGGTGAATCATGCCTGACGTGACCGCCTTTCGAGACTACATGATCAAAAAGACCATAAACGGCTTGATCTTCGTTCTTCCCAACGTGCCGGACGACAAACTGCTCTCCTTCGCGGAGAAGTTCGTCCGGGAGATAAGGTGGCCGGACGGACAGGAGTTCGTCAGGAACCTGATACTCCAGGTGAAAAGGAGGCTGCCCGACCTGCACCGTAACGTGCGCCGGGGAGCCATAAACTTCCTCACCGATGCCCTTTTCTACAAGGCCAGGGTGAGGGAGGAGTTCGAGCGCCGTGAGGGGTTCAGCCCTCCCCTGCTCCTGGTCATCAGTCCCACCATGCGCTGCAACCTCCGCTGCGTGGGCTGCTACGCGGGTATGTATTCCAAGAAGGACGACCTTCCTGCGGAGGTGCTGGACCGGGTCATCCGGGAGGCCAAGGAGATGGGGATATACTTCATCGTCATCTCCGGAGGGGAGCCATTCTTCTACCAGCCGCTCTTAGAGATCTTCCGCCGGCACCACGACGTGACCTTCCAGGTGTACACCAACGGGACCCTCATCGACCGGGACCTGGCGCGGGAGATAGCCGAACTGGGGAACGTAATCCCCTGCATCTCCGTGGAGGGATACCGCGAGGAGACGGACCAGCGCCGGGGGGAGGGTGTCTACGACAAGGTGTTGAGGGCCATGGACAACCTGCGGGAGGTGGGAGCCCTTTTCGGGTTCTCGGCCACCGTCACCCGATTCAACTCCGACCTCCTCACCAGCGAGGAGTTCGTGGACTTCTACCTGGAGGAGAAGGGCTGCTTCCTGGGGTGGTATTTCCAGTACATGCCCATAGGGACCCGTCCCTCCCTGGACCTCATGACCACCCCTGAGCAGCGTATCCAGCGCTGGGAAAGGATAAACCGCATGCGGAAGGAGAGGAGAGCCCTCATCTCCGATTTCTGGTGCGACGGTCCTCTGGTAGGGGGTTGCATGGCGGGTGGACACAATTACCTACACATCAACCAGAACGGCGACGTGGAACCCTGCGTGTTCGCCCATTTCGCTGTGGACAACATAAAGGAGAAACCCTTGGCCGAGGCCCTCAACTCCGAATTCTTCAGGGCCATACGCAGCCGCCGCCCCTACCACCCCAACCTGCTTCGCCCCTGCATGATCATCGACCACCCGCACGTGCTGCGGGAGTGCGTGGCCCTGAGCGGAGCCCGGCCAACCCACCCCGAGGCGGAGGGGATCCTCACCGATCTGGCGCCTGACCTCGACCGCTACGGGGAGGAGTACGGGCGCCTGGCGGACGAGGTCTGGATGGAACATTACCAGCAGCCCTACCTGCGGGCGGAAGGAGGGGCCACGGCCTGAATTTGAAGACGCGTTTCCTGGGGGCCGCTCGCCCGGGCGGCCCCTTAACTTTTGGCGATTTTCCATACCCTCCTCAACACCGTGCGTGGTGGGGGCCGGATCGTTGGAAGGAGAACGGTTACGGGAATATCGGCTTTTCCATATGACTGCGTGAACGAAGGCAGGGAAGGAAAGAGGGGCGCCCGGAGTCGAAGAAGGCAGGGAAGGAAAGAGGGGCGCCCGGAGTCGAAGAACAATATAATATCTTTGTCGCTCAAGAAGAAGCTGAGGGGGCGGAGTATAGATGGACCAGATAATCTTCGGGGAGGGGTGGCTTGACCGCCTCTTGGACGAACCACCGGCTTCCCCAGGCGTTAAGGAGTCAGTCTGGGAGGCCATGCGGCGGGAGGAAGACAGGTCGAGCTGCAGGCGCAGCTGGAAGTGCGTGGAACTCCTCTTGAAAAAGGGGGAGGTGGGAAGGGCCCTGCGGGAGAGCCTGGATTGCCTCCACCGGGCCATGGAGTCCCTCCAAGACCTGGGCCTAGCGCAGGGCGAACTGGTCATGCCCTTCACCCCCTTCCTCATCGGCGGTGAAGGGATAAGCGCGGCCCTCCATCCTCGAGAGGACCTTTCGGAATCGAGCGTGCCGCTCGATGACCTGGAGGCCGTAGAGGCCCTGGAGTCGCTGAACCTGGTCCGCCGCCTGCTGGCCTCCTGGGGAGCTCCGAGCTGGAAAGGGCTCCCGGAGGGCCTCATACGGCGGCTGGAAGGCGACCTGGAGGAGCTGCGGAGGGTTCGCGAGGAACTTCAATCCCTGGATGAGGAGGACTTAGAGGCAGAGGCGGAGCTGGCGGACCACTATGCCGGTGCTTCCTCCAGATTCGCGCGGGATCTCTTCGAGCTCCACCTCCTCAACGCGCGGCATCCCGAGGTAAGGATGCGCTTCGGGATCCTCTGGGACCAGGTGGAGATGCTGATCGAGGACGGAAGCCTCGCGGCCGCGGCGCAGGAGGCCTTCGGCGTTCTTGAGGAAGCCTTCACCACCGCGGGACTGGGAGGGACCGACCTCCTGGAGATAGTGGACATCCTCTACCCCTATTTTACCGAGCCCGAGGAGTTGCGCCGGGCGGTGGATGCCATGACCGCCGGTCTCCGCAACAGCGGTGCCTTTCCGTGGGTGGGAGAGGAAAGGGGGTTCGTAGGGACCATAAGGAAGGCGCTGGAGGACATGGGCCTGCTCGAGGCGTGAGAACCGCCCCGCCTTACCGGCAGGCATGACGTCCGCAGCGGTCTGGAAGGTCCTCCCGGTGCGTGGAAGGGGATGGGGAGCAGGGTAATGGCGGGTAGGCTTGAGGGAGCCTCCAAGATGCGCGGAATAGGGCGCGTCATCTGGATAGTCCTGGACGGCGTGGGAGCGGGGGAGCTCCCCGACGCAGACGTGTACGGGGACCGGGGAGCCCACACCCTGGCCCACACGGCGGAGGCGGTGGGCGGGCTTTCCCTGCCCAACTTCGAGGACCTGGGGCTCGGGAACCTGGCGGAGATGAGGGGCCTGAGGGCACGCCCCGATGCGAAGGGCGCTTTCGGGAGGATGAGGGAGGCCTCGCCGGGCAAGGACTCCACCACAGGTCACTGGGAGCTGGCCGGCATAATCCTGGAAAAGCCCTTCCCCCTCTATCCGGAGGGCTTCCCGCCGGAGGTCGTGGAGGAGTTCGAGAGGCGCATTGGCAGGGAGGTCCTGGGGAACCGCCCCGCCTCCGGGACGCGCATCATAGAGGAGCTGGGTGAGGAGCACATGCGCACCGGAAAGCCCATCCTCTACACCTCCGCGGACAGCGTCTTTCAGCTGGCAGCCCACAAGGAGGTCATCCCCCTGGAGGAGCTCTACCGCATGTGCCGGGTGGCCAGGGAACTCCTGCAGGGCGAGCACGCGGTGAGCAGGGTGATCGCCAGGCCCTTCGTGGGCCGGCCGGGTTCCTTCCGCCGCGTGGGGGAGGAACGCTTGGACCTTTCCCTTCCCCCTCCCCGCCCCACGGTCCTGGACCTCTGCCGGGAGGCCGGGCTTCCGGTGGTCGGTGTGGGAAAGGTGGGAGACCTCTTCTCCGGACGGGGATTCCTGCGCAGCCCCCACACCTCGGGGAACGCGGAGACCATGAGCCGGCTGCTGGATGAGGTGAGGGCCGGCGGTGACGGCGTCATAATGGCCAACCTGGTGGACTTCGACATGCTCTACGGTCACCGCCGGGACCCGCGGGGTTTCGCCTCCGCCCTGCGCGAGGTGGACGGGTTCCTCCCGCGCCTTAAGGAGGCCATGCGCCCCGACGACCTCCTTCTCTTGGTCTCCGATCACGGGTGCGATCCCACTTTCCGGGGAACGGATCACACCCGCGAGCACGGAATCCTCCTCCTCTGGTGGTCTTCCATATCCCGCGGGGTGGACCTGGGGACCAGGGGGACCTTTGCCGACGTGGGAAGGAGCCTGGCCGGCCGACGTGGGAAGGAGCCTGGCCGACCTCCTGGGAGTGGACGGCTCGCGCCTCGACGGTACCAGTTTCGCTCCCATGCTCTTATGAGCTGCGGAGACCCCGGTTCCATGCGCCCAAGACCCTGGGGATGCTGGGGGCCGGCAGGGCGTGTGAAAGGCCTATGAACCCTTTATGGAAATTAATGCCAACCCATCCCGGCGAGCTTCAAGTCCACGAGTTCCGCCGCTTCAGTTCCGGCCGAGCAGGGTTTATCCTGAATGTGGAAAACCACGCATGAACGGCGAGGGTCCACAGGGAGCCGGCCGGTTGGAAACGGAAAAGGCGAGGAGGAGGACGAGGACGCTTTGGACGTCAT
>NZ_MU158680.1:2393-4544 GCF_015711935.1 Candidatus Solincola tengchongensis | reverse complement strand
CGGGGCTGTGACATCCTCCCCGCTTGCTTGCGCTCCGTGCTGTCTCAGACCTCCAAGGCCTCGCGGGAGGTCATCGTAGTGGACGATTCCTCTTGCGACGGGAGCGTGGAGTTGATACGCGACGCCTTCCCCGGAGTGGAGGTAATCGTCAACCGGCGCAACCTGGGTCCCGCTGGAGCCAAGAACGTAGGTGCAGCGAGGGCCAGAGGGCGCTTCATCGCTTTCCTGGACAACGACGTTGAGCTATTTCCCGACTGGGAGGAGGTCATGCTGGACCGCTTCTCCCGGGAGGGCGGTGACCTGGCTGCCTGCGCTTCGCGTCTGCTCTCACCGGAGGATCCGGCTAGGCTGAATAGTGCGGGGGGAATGATAAACCTCCTGGGCCATGCCTGGGATCGGGGACTCCGGGAGGAAGGGGCGGGCGTCTACTCTCGTCCCTTGCCGGTCATCTATGCCTGCACCGCGGCCATGATGGTGCGCGGAGAGGCACTGCGGAAGGTCGGCGGTTTTGACGAGAGACTCCGTTACGCTTACGAGGACGCCGACCTCGGTTGGCGCCTGAACATCTACGGATACCGGGTCGTCTACGAGCCGCGCGCCGCCGCCTGGCACCGGCTGAACACCACCCTGGGCAGGGGAAGGCCCTTCAACAAATACCATTATGAGCGCGGCAGGTTGCGTTCGTGGATCAAGAACCTGGAGGGCGGCACCCTCGCCTGGCTTTACCGGGAGTACCTTTACTGGTTCCTGGCCCAGGTGGGCCGAGAGGGCAGGGAGGCTCTTTCACTGCGTGAAAGGTGGGCCATGAGAGGGCGTATGGCGCAGGCCGTGGCCTGGAACCTACTCTTTCTGCCCGACACCTTGCGCCGGAGAGGCGAGGTGGTTGCCGGAAGGAGATGTTCGGACCGGGAGTTGATCCGGAGGGGACTGCTGTATCCCCAGGTGGGCAACCCTCCCAACCACGGTTCCCGAAAAGGGAAGGACGGGCGTCTTTTCTCTCCCGTTCGGGATTCCCATCCACGCAGGGTGGAGATGGGCCGGAAGGGCGAGGAGGGCCTGGTCGAGGGATGGTTCGAGAGGGAGAAGGACGGCAACGGTCTGGTCTACCGCTGGACGGGAGAGAGAGCCCGTGCCCTGCTGAGGGCCAGGGGCGCCGGGGGGAGGGAGCTGCTGATCCGTACCCGCATGGGTCACCCCGAAGGAGGTTCCCGGGCGGTCGTCCGGGTGGACGGATGCGAGGTGGGGATAATAGAGGTGCCCAATCGCGTGAGCCTGCATCGCCTCCCCCTGCCCCGGGCCGAGGAGGGGGTGGCGAGGGAGGTGGAGATAGAGACCCTGAACCCCTTCCGCCCCCGCGAGGTACTGGGGGTGGAGGACCTGCGCAATCTGGGCATCGCCGTGATCTCCCTCGAGTTGCGGGGTCGAGGCCTGAAAACGGACAGGTTCCTGTGAGCGGGCCTTTGGGTGCAAGACCCTGCCCGAGGCCCTTTGAGGAGGGAAAAGCATGCGCATCCTCCTTGTGACCCATCGCTACGGGGCGGAGGTACATGGCGGAGGCGAGAAGTTCCTGAGGGATCTCATGACCCGCCTGGCCTCCAGGGGTCATCGGGTGGAGGTGATCACCACCCGTTCCATGTGCCTGCTGCCTTCGCCCCGGGGGTATCTGATTTGGGATAACCTGCTCCCCCCGGGGACGGAATGGGACTGCGGGGTGGAGGTGCGCCGTTTTGGAGCGAGAAATCCCCGTCCGCGATGCGGGGCACGCCGATCGGCCCGCCTCGGCGATTACTTTGAGGAGGAGAGAAACGGGGAGCCCTTCGCCCGTCTTCTGGGCGAGAACCTGGCGGGAACCGATGAACACTGCTTTCTCTCCGGATGGTACCACCTGGAGGAATGGGAGGACGGACCGGCGCGTTGGGCCGGGAGGAGAGCCCGCCTGATGGCCGGGGGCAGAGGGCTGGAGGGATTGGGCCTGGATATGCACTCCCCCTGGGGAGGGACCTTCAAGATAATCCTTGACGGGGTGGAGCGCAGGGATTTTACGCTGGCGCCGGGAAGGCGGGAGGAGTTCCGTCTCAGCTTCTCACGCCGGGAGCTCCTGGACGTGACCCTGGAATGCGGACACACGGCAAAGCCGCCCGGGGAGGGCCG
>NZ_MU158680.1:0-2383 GCF_015711935.1 Candidatus Solincola tengchongensis | reverse complement strand
TCCTGGGGGGAGGTGGACGGAGGGAGCTCGATCTCCGGAGGGACTGGGAGGATTTCATGCGTACCGCCCCGGAGGAGGTCCTGGGAAAGATCCTCTGGGAGGTGGTGAGGCTCAGGCCGAGGCGGATCCGGAGGTGGCGCGATTATGTCCTGGGTCCCCGCTCTCCAAGGTTGGAGCGGGAGGCATGCCGCGCCGCGCGCCGCTGCGACCTGGTGATGGGGGCCATGGTGCCCATGACCACTCTGGTGACGGCCTGGAAGGCGGCCCGCAGGGCGGGAAAACCCTTCCTGGCCGTACCTCTTTTCCATCCGCGCGACTACAACCACTACTGGCCGGATTACTACCGGGCAATGCGGGACGCGGCAAGGGTGGAGGCCAATTCGCCGGCCATAAGGGATATGATGAGGGCCTGGGGGCTTCCGGCCTTTTCCGTCGGGCCGGGATTAGATGTGGAAGAATTTGCCAACAATTCCATACGGGGCGACCGCTTCCGGCGGGAGTACGGGCTTGAGGGGAGGAAGGTACTCCTCTGGGTGGGGCGCAAGAACGCCTCCAAGGGTTACCCCACCGCCATCGCCGCCGTCCGCCTCCTCCGGGAGTGGGGGATGGACGCCGTCCTCCTCATGGTGGGGCCGGACGATGACGGGCAGCCGCTGCCCGCGGAGGAGGTGGTCTACACGGGCCCTCAACCCCGGGAGAGGTTACTGGACGCTTACGACGCCTGCGACCTCTTCATCTTCCCCTCCCTTAACGAAAGCTACTGCCTGGTGCTCAGCGAGGCACGGCTGCGGGGAAAGCCCGTGCTGGCCAACGTTTTCTGCGCCGCGGCACGGGGGCAGATAGAACACGGCGTGGACGGCTACCTCTGTGCTGAGGCGGAGGAGTACGCCCGGTACGCCTGGGAACTGCTCACGGATGGGGAGAGGTCCTCCCGGATGGGAATGCTCGGGCGGGAGAGGATAAGGCGCGAGAGGGATTGGGATGTCCTGGTGGAGGCCTATGAACGCCTCCTTCGCTCCCTCGTCGAGGATGCTTCGGCAGCAGGTTGAGCTGCCTTCGGCGGGATGTTTCCGCCGCGTGACCGGACCGTCAGGAGCTCCGGAAACGGTCGTCGCTCTCGTCTCTTTTACCCTTGTGCCTCCGGTTCCGGAAGGGAGGGGTTGGGGGCTGGAAGAGCCCTTCTTTTCCCGCCCCTTCAACGCCGATTGAGGAGGGATGTGCCTCCAGTACGGTAAGGGAGGGTTATAATACCTCCCAATGACCTCCTATCACCTCGAGACGGTACGGACGAGGAGGGCATTGGAGGGCAAAGGAAGGCTGCGGGGACATCGTGGAGAAAGGGATGCGGGAGCAGGATCTGACGGAGCGGACCGGAAGAGGGAAGAACCAGGTCCGGAAAACGATTTCCAGCAAATCCCTGCGGGGCATAGCGGTAGGAATGCGGACAATGATCGGACCTCGCGGGGAAAGGATGCTGGAGCAGGGTTTGAAGAGAGCATCTGGAGGCCAAAGCGCGAGGTTGGGGAAACGATGTGGAAAAAAATCAGCGAGGAGTATGGCGTCGGGTGGGGAAGAGAAAGGCGGGAGCTCGACCGTTGCAGAGTTTTGGCAAGGGAGCGAAAAGGCTGATAGGCGGGCGGAGGCGATTCCCATGAAGATTGTTTATTCCGCCCACGCGTTTTGTCTCAATGGAACCCTATGCGCCGATCGCGCATCCACGTAGGAGAGTGCGCGGATGGATGGTATTGGGACTGGCATTCAGAGCGAAGGAGCGGTAATCGCCATGGGTTCAAGCAAGAGAGGGATAAAGGAGAGGAGGGCGAGATCGGGGAGGAGGACAAGGCCTCGCCCCATCCTCGCATCCGCCGTTCTCTTTATGGCCTTCCTGCTGGCATGCGCATACAACCTGGTTTCGGTGTCCATGCGAGACGGCAAGGCGGCGGCGGCCGAGGGGCGCAACGTTTCCGACTGGCTCATCCTGGGTCTGGACGCCAGGGAATACACGAGCCGCATCGTCCCCCGCGTCCCCCTTTCCGAGAGGCAGTGGGTGCGCCACCACAAAGTCCTCATGACCTGGGGAAAGGCGGAGCCCCAGCAAGACGTCTTCAACTGGGCCTATTTCGACCAGGAGATAAACGCCCGCCTGGCCGACGGCACGGATTCCCTCATGCTCCTGCTCACCGGCGCCATCCCGGCGTGGGCGCGAGACCCCGCCTACGGGAGCTTCGCGGACAAGGCTCCCCCTCGCGACCTGCGGGACTGGTACGATTTCTGCTCCCGGGTCGCCGAGCGCTACGGATCGGTGGTGGACTTCTACGAGGTCTGGAACGAGCCGGGGTGGGACCGCGATTCCACCGCCTGGTACAAATACGGCGTCTACCAC
>NZ_JACVJJ010000027.1:0-5753 GCF_015711935.1 Candidatus Solincola tengchongensis | reverse complement strand
CTTTTTCTTGGCCATCGTTCTCCTTTCGATAAGAGGTTTGCTTGTTTCCCTTATCTTGGAGAGCGATGGCTCTCGTTGTCAAAGAACGATTGTTGTATCCTTTTTACAGAATTTTATGGGCACGACCGTATGTCAATTAAATCATGATTATACTTCCGTCATAGATTTCCTGTGCGAAATTCCTTAGAAATTGCTATTCTGTGATATATATGTATTTTCTTCATGGGATCTATTTTTACTTCCTTACTGCTGCAAATCACATTTTATGCGGTTTTAGCAGGAATTTTATTGATTTTCTAAGAAGAATCGATGCTTACTTTGCTAAACTTAAGGTGATATTTCCTTTCCAGAAACGATAACCTTTTTGCAATTAATAAAGGATTCCTGGCAGGATGAATATAAAAAACATCGAGCCAAGGCGGCAAAGATATTAAAAGAATCCCTAGTGAATCCATTAGTAGGGGATTTGAAAAGGGGCATCGAAATGGGGCTCATCCGCCCCATAGAGGCTCATCAGCACCACAGAGAGCGAGATAATAGTTATTCATAATTCTCTCGGTTGTAGAAACGTTCTCCTATCGTGATGTCATCAATGAGAAATATACCGACCAGATGTTGGAACGAACTATTCTGGACCTTATACTGAAAGGTATCCTTGTTAAATGAGAGTTGGCAACCTAGTTGGTAGTTCAAGGCACCCAAAACTAATATTTCTATCTCGATCTCACCCAGTGCCATCCGTCGTCGTCGATTATCGTGTCTCCCGCGATAGTACCCTGAGCCGCAAATCCCAGGTCCATCATCAGGGTGATGACATTACCGTCCACGCGCCACCGGCCTGAAGCCCCTATGCCCTCCTCATAGCAGTAGAAAGTCTGGTCCTCGAACAGGTCCAGATAATAATCGGGGTACTCCCGGCAGACGTATCTTCCCGCCAGGGGGTTGACCGGGCTGGTTATCTCCTTTTCTTCCTGCCGGTCCGGACCACCGGGTGGCTCGCATGCGTTTTGCGTGTTCGCCTGCGCATGCACCTCACCGGGGATGCCGGGTATGACGATCTCCTCGTAAGCCCTTCTGCCTTCTCCATCCGGACAAGCCCCTTCATCCACGCCTTTGTTGCCGCACGAGCAGAGGAAGAGCGGCAACAGGAGCGCCAGCACGAACAAGCCAAGCAGCCACCTTTTCACCTTCTTCGACCTCCTTTCTCCCCACAATCCATTGTTTATAGGTCCACCCGTCGATGCCGCATGCCCACGACTGACCGACAGCTGCCACGACGGCCAAAATCTTCGGGGAACGGGCCGCGCCGCGGCCGAGCGATCGAAGAGCTTCATCCACATACGACCTATACCATGCTTCTAACCCCCGTATTCTCTCCCCAGTTTGCATACCACGCCGCCTTTGGTCTTCACCCGCCCTGTCGCAGAGGACGGTCAAAAAGAAGGTATCTCCCATAAGCTCTGGTCCTGGATGGGAAACGAGCAGTTCTCTCTGAGTAAGGGTACGTTAGTCCGGGTTCAAAGGCGAGAAACTCAGCGGCGGCGGAAATAGATGATTCACACGCGCTCCCGGTTAAAGACGGGAGTCAGGGCGTAACCGAGGATGCCGGTGCCGGGACCGCACCGGCATGCCTCCGTAGGGTATGGCCTGTGCCTGCGCTCCGAGGCCAGCATGCAGAACATGATTTCCTCGTCCCTCTTACCTCTGTCCAGGGTTCAGGGTTTGTACCTGTGCACGGAGGACAGCATGGCCTTCACGTTCTCCGGCTTGGCGTCCACGGGTATGGTGCAACCGGAGCTCAGGATGAAACCTCCGTCGGAACCGAGCTCCGTGATAAGCCGGCGGCAGTACTCGTCCACCTCCTCCGGTTCGCCCAGCTTGAGAAGAGTGGCGGGCACGTCTCCCATGATGCACATGTGGTCCCCCAGCTGCTGCTTGGCGGCAAAGATGTCCGATGTGCCGTCCAGGTTCAGCACGCACTTCCCCCGGGGCAGCTCCTTGAGGTAGGGGAAGAAGGCCGTCCAGTCGCTGTCGAAGTGGAGGACGGGCGTGACTCCTCTCTCCGTCCAGAACTCGCACATCTCCTTCCATTCCGGGAAAGCGAATTCCTCGAACTGGCGGGGGCTGAGGAAGGAGGCGCTGGTACGGGTGCCGCCCATGAAGACGCGCCTGATGCCGCTCAACCTCACCATGAGGGAACCCTGTCTCTGCATGAGGGGCATGAGCGCCCGGCTGGCCTCCTTTACCTCCTCCGGGCGGCGGAAAAGGTCGAGGATGAACTCGTTGAAGGAGCGCATGAAGAGGGAGATGTACTCCATCGGGGTGAACACTATGTTGAAGGCCACCAGCGATTCCACACCCCTGCCCCGCCACATGCTCACCGATCTCTTTACCCTGGCCATATCGGCAAACGCTCTCCCGAAAGCGCCGAGCAGGCCGGATAACTTGCCCAGCTCTGGGTTGCTCAGCTTCATCTTGTCCAGGACCCAGCGCAGGGGGCCTCGCTTCCCTATCTCCAGGTATTCCTCCGGCCCCATGACCGTCCTCTCCACGAACTGGAACTGGCCGTCCGGGGGCTCCCCGCCCACGCCGGGCATGACCGGGGGAGTGGGAAATATCAGCTGCATTATCCGGCCCAGGCCGGCGTAGGAGAGGTGCTGCCCGTCGATGGGGCCGAGGTCGCGCAGGGTCCTCTCCAGTGCCTCGTCCGCCTTCCGCACGTCGAAGAGCATGTCGTGCTGGGAGATCCCGCTGTAACGGGCGGAGAAGAAATCGATGATGGGGACTACCGGAACCCGGTCCGGCTTGCCCAGGCGTATGGCGGTCTCGATGCGCTCCCGGGAATCCACGACGCACCTCCCATCATCCGCCGAGGAGGGTGTTGGCCAGTCTCACGCCCTGGGCGGCGTCCTTGCCGAAGGCGTCGGCCCCCACGTACTCGAGGACCTTCCCGTCAACCGGTTTTCCTCCGATGATGACCTTCACCCGCTCGCGAAGCCCCGCATCGGCAACCGCCTCCACGGTATCCCGCATGGAGTCGAAGGCCAGGGTGAGCAGACCCGAAAGGGCCAGCAGGCGGGCGCCGGTCTCCTTCAGCTTGTCCACGAAGGCCGTGGGCGGGACGTCCACCCCCAGGTCGTGAACCCGGAAGCCGTCGCAGCGCAGCAGCGTGGACACCAGGTTCTTGCCGATGTCGTGGATGTCGCCCTTTACCGTGCCGATGACCACGCTCTCCTTGGTGCCGCCGGAACATTCCTCAAGGCGAGGCTCTATCAGGGCCATGGCCTGCTTGAATATCTCCGCGGACATGATCAGCTCGGAGAGGTAGTAATCCTTTCTCTCGAAGCGCCTGCCAACCTCTTCCATTCCCTCACGCAAGCTCTCCACCAGCGAAAGCGGGTCCTCTCCCCTCTCCAGGGACTCGCGAACTGCCGCCAGCACTTCCCTCTCCTTGAGCTCCACCAGCAAGGAGGCCGGATCCCCGCTCATCTCTCCTCTACCTCCTCCATTCCCCAATCCTCGGTGGGTCCCCCGTTTCGGAACGGACGCGCCAGCCCTTATCCGCCGTCCCGCTCCTCAAAGCCGACGCTCCCACGCATGCTCCCTTCTGTCCGGGCAGCCCACAATGCCGGCAACGGTCAATCCGCGCAGTAGAAGGTGCCGTCGGCGACGCCGTCCGGGTCGAGCATCTCCTTGATCCTTTTCTGCCAGGAGGGATAATCCCATGTGTAAGGCCCGAAGACCCGGTCCCTTTCCGCGGCCTCCAGCATAAAGGCGCCCAGGCCCACGCCGAAATTCCTGTCCCGCATGGTCTCCGCTGCCTCCAGGGCGTACTCCGCGACGCCGCGCCGGTGGCGAGGGTCCCGGTGGTCGAAGAGGACGAGCTCCTCCTGGTGCCCGTAATGCCCGCTGCCCTCGTAGACCCCTCCCCAGGCGTTGTCCGCCAGGTCGTCGTAGAGTTTCCCCTGCTCGATGTAACGCCTCTTGAGCTCGGCCCCCACGCGGGACTGGTTCACGCAGTTGTCGAAGGCGGCGCAGGTCCCGAAGGAGGTCCCCATCATCCCTCCCATCCGGAAGGAGAGGGGCGGCAGGGCACCGCGCACCATCCCCCACCAGACGGCGCCCCCAAAGCCCGGCGTGGCCGCCAGGTTGATCAGCAGGCCGCGGCAATCCTTGACGATCTCCTGGAGGACCTTTTCCTGGTATTCCAGCTCGCCCGGCGAGGCGGCGGCGAGCATGAACTGGAACATGTGCTCCAGGGCGTTCAAGGCGGCCTTGAGGTTCTCCCTACCCGGGAGCTTCTTCAGCAGGCGGGGCATGAAGATGGAGAGGATGAGCCCTATGGAGTTCTTGCAGAGCATGAAACCGATCTCCGCATCGGCCACCCGGTAGGCGAAATCCGCGTAGGCCTCGAAGGAGGGGAACACGCAGAGGTATACCCTGAAATTGGAAGGCACCGCCGCGCGCAGGTCGTCCATGACGCCCTTGATGTCCGGCTGCGGCTCGCCGTGCCAGGGGTAAAGCTTCACGGCCGCTTTGGTAAATATTCCTAGGCCGCTACGGGCACCGAAAAGGCCCCGCATAACGCCCCGCAGGGAGGGGCCGGGCCCGTCCCCGCAGAACCACCCGTTGCCGCTTCCTGCCGTGCCCATCCGGAGGACCTCCCCGTCGGGGAGGACCCACTCCACGGCCAGGACGTTCCGGCAGTTGTAACCGGTGCTCAGCCCCGTCCATCCCGTGCCGTCCATGGAGGTGCAGCTGGCCAGGGGGGAGGTCCCGCACCCGGCGCCGATGATGTGCAGGTTGAGCCCCCTCTTCAGGGCCTCCGCCTGGAGCTGGGCGCATATGACGTAGGGCTCCACAACGGCGTACATGTTCCTCTCGTCGATATCTAAGATGCGGTCCATGCGCCGCAGGTCGATCTGGACCACGCCCTCCCCGCCCGGCCCGCCGTGGGCGCCCCATCCCGTGGAGAAGGCCTTGAACTTGAGCCCCAGCTCCCGGCAGGCCCCAACCACCGCCCGCACCTCCTCCACCGTGGAGGGGAGCACCACAGCCACCGGGCGGTGGATCCAGGGGACGGACTCCCCCAGGTTGCCGAAGCTCTGGAAAGCATAACCGTCAAGCACGGCTGGGTCCACGGAGACGTTCTCAGGACCCACGGCCTCCCCTAGCCGCAGAAAGACCTCCTCGGGGTCAACGCCCTCGCGCGTCATGTCTCATGACCTCATGCACCAAGGTCCGGTTATCGAATCCGAAGACCGGAAGCCTTTCCCCGCCGTTTCTGGTATTTCCGGATATATTCTATCACCTGGTATTTTCTGAAATACGCGTCATACCACGATGTCCGCCTTCATCTCGTGATCTCGTGACGTCCGTTCTGCTTGGAAGAGATTGCCATTCCTTTCGGTGAAATTTGGATGCCATCCCTGGGGCTTCATGCCTCCATCCCCCACGCGGTCGCAAAATGGCGAGCCCGGGGTTTCCGGGTTCGCCCTTTCCTCGCCGTACCCTCATCTTTCCCTATCCGTCTTAGCCTTTCACGTTTACGGCGATCTCCTTTGCGAACGCCCCTCTCCGGATCGCAGCCCTCCGTTTCCGTCCCAGGTTCACCTTCCTTTCTCCCTCCACTGCTCACGGAGTGTAACCCATGGAGTCGTGGGCCCAGGACATGCCCGGCCCGTACATGGCCCGCTCGCAGATGATGTCCCCTCCCTCCGAGGTCACCCGGGTGGAGACGTCGGTGTTGTCGG
>NZ_MU158679.1:2798-3527 GCF_015711935.1 Candidatus Solincola tengchongensis | reverse complement strand
TTCGGGCCGCTTGGGCCCCTCGGCTTCCTGCCTTGCGCCCGGCCTGTTCGCATCGGCGGGGCCGGCCGGCTCCGCCCCTCCCTGGGCATCCTCAAGGTCCCCTCTCCATGGCATCACCGTCCTTCCCTGAACTCCAAAAAGCCTCCGTGCCTTCTTTTCTCTTAATCTCGCCCCTTGTGCCGGGTTCCCCCATCCCCCCATAGACGGATGGCATACCGGTCAAGAGGTGGATTGTTCCCTGCCCACAATGGAAGCGGAGCGCATCCTGCCCAGCTGGTTGAGGAGCTCCCCCAGTTCCCGCTGCACCTCGGCAGATACCGGGGGGAGTATGGTCAGCCAGAGGAAAACGGCGTTCTCCAGCAGTCCCAGCTGCCTGTCGGTGAGCTCCATCCTTTCCTCCTTGGTCAACTGGCATCCCTCCTTGGTCCGTCCGGGAAGGCCGACTTCCCATCGACACCATCATGTGGCCACCGCCGCCTCCCTCCATCCACCGAATGTCCCCCGACTTCCCGCCGCCGGGTGGATTGATGGCGGGACGGACGCAGCGGGACGGATGGATCCGGCACCCTTATCAGGTCCGGAGATCAAATTTTCCACGTCCCGGGTCCCGTGGAAGCCTCTCCGGGAGTAGGCCCACAGACTCCAAGGTCCGGAGATCAAACCCTCACCGTCCCGGTCCCGGCCCGCTCCGGCCTCGTCAGTCCCCCCAGCGGGTGAGCGTCGGGTCGC
>NZ_MU158679.1:0-2788 GCF_015711935.1 Candidatus Solincola tengchongensis | reverse complement strand
GTGTTTCAGGTTCAGGATGCGAAAGTCCTTGCCAAACCCGTCGCCGTAAAAGTACTTGTAGGAATAATCAAAGACGATGGCCTTGCCGTATTCAGCCGTCAGCAGGTTATTGCGCGCCGCCGAGAGGAATGGTGGAATGGCCCTCGGCGGTGCGGGGGGGACGGGCGGCCTTCCCGCATTCCCACGGTTCAGGTTTCGGACGTAGCCGTCCGCCCTTATCCGCAGGTCCGAAGGAGGGATGGGCATGAGGGTGTTGTTCTGCTGCGCCAACCTTTCGGGAAGCGGCCACTATCGGTGCGTCTACCCGGCCCGGGCCCTGCGCCGCCGTGGACACGAGGCCGACTGGCAGTTGGGGGTGACCCTCGACCCGCGGACCTTCGAGCCTACAGACCTTTCCTATGACGTCTATGTGATACAGATGGCCCAGTACAAGGGAATGCTCGCCTTGCTCAAGAGGCTCTCCGCCCTGGGAAAAGTGGGTCTGGTGGAGGTGGACGACCATGTGCGAGCCACGCCCTTCTACAATCCGGCCTTCCGTTCCTTCCGTGGCCGGGGCGGGAAGGCGCGCGCGGTTGAGGAATGCGCCCGCGCGGCGGACGGGGTTACGGTCTCCACCCCTGAGCTGGCGGAGATCTTCACGCCCCTTAATCCCAACACCTTCCCCCTCCCCAACTGCATCGACCTTGAGGATCCCGTCTGGAACCCCGAGGCGGACAAAGAGGAGGGACGGGTCAAGGTGGGATGGGCCGGCTCACCTACCCATCTGGATGACTTTCGCCCTCTGGTCCCGGTGCTCGAGGCCCTTTGCCGCCGTTACCCGCAGGTGAAGGTGGCTGTGGGTGGTCCCGAGGAGGTCTACGCCTTGCTCGCCAACATACCTGAGGACCAAAAGGAATACCTGCCGCCGGTACCCTTCGAGCTCTACCCCAAAATGCTTGCACGCTTCGACATCGGCCTGGTGCCCCTTCTGGACAACGCGTTCAATCGCTGTAAGAGCGACCTCAAGGGCCTGGAGTACTCGGCCCTCGGTATACCCTTCCTGGCCAGCCCCCTGCCAGCTTACCGCCGACTGGTTGAGGAGGGAAAGAACGGCTTCCTCTGTTCCCACCGCAGGGAATGGTTCGGACGCCTGAGCCTCCTTGTGGAAAAGGAGGAGCTGCGCCGGAGGATGGGCGAGATGGCCAAAGAGTTCGTGGAGCGGCGCATGTCCAACCACTACGCCCCCCTTTGGGAGGGGATAATCGAGGCCCTGCTTCTGCGCCGTCGATTGCTCTCCTCCGTTGAAGCGGCATCCTCCTCCGGCTGAGGACGGCGCCTTGTGCGGATAGAGGTGGCCCGCCTTGGTGAAGTACTTTATCCCCAACGAGAGGCTCCGGGAGGCGTTACTTAGCGGAAACCCATCCGGACTCAGGGACCTCGAAGAAATCCTCCGCCGGGGCACCATGGTGGAACTACACTGCCCCTTTTGCGGAAACCTTCACCTCTCCGAGTTACGCTTCCTTTCCCCTTCAGTCCCTGCCCCCGCTGTTCCTCCCGCCTCACCGATCCCAACCGCGAGCGCTTTGCCCGGGAGGAGCCGGAAGAGACGGTTGGCGAAGTGAGCTTGACCGTGCTGGTTCCTGTCATCCACGGCCACCGCCTTTCCTCTTTGTGCCTGGCCGCGCTGGCCAAGAGCCTGGGCTGGGGCTGCGAGCTGGTGGTGGCTTTGTCGGGGAAGAAAGCCTCATCTCGTTCTCAAATGGAATATATTGCCTGTAAGCTGCTGGAAAATCCGCACGGAACGAGCCTGCCGGCGATCCTGAACCAGGCCTTGCTCGAGGGGCGCGGGGAGTACTTGGCCGTGGTGCGGGAGGACGTCTTGGTTCGCCCGGACTGGCTCCCCCCTCTTCTAGCGGCACTGAAAGAGGACCCGGAGGCGGCCGTGGCTTCCTCCCTGGTACTGGACGCCCGGGGAGAAGTATATCATGCGGGGGACCAGCTCCGCCGCGCCTCGGAGGACGACGCCCAGCTGGTTCCCCTGCGCGGTGGAGAAAAGGCCGCGAGTTTCAGGGGCACGGAAAGAGTTCCCGCCCTCGCGCTGCACTGCGCACTCCTGCGTCGTGACCTGGCGCTGGAGATAGGCTCCTTCGACGAGGAAGGGTACCCTTATCCCGGTACATATGCCGACGTGGACTGGACCCTCATGGCCTGCCTCGCCGGTTACCACAGCCTGGTGATCGGGGCCTCCCGGGTCCTGCATCTGGACCCGGAGCCCGGAAGGGAGGATAGGTCGTGGGACGAGGCCTCCAAACGCAATCTGCGGCTCCTCCTTAAAAGGTGGGCTTCAGCGGAGGCGGAACCGTTACGCGCTATCCTTGAGGAAGCCTTTCCCTGACCTTGATTCCGACCGGTTCCGCATACGAAGCGAGGGTCGCCGGCGTGCCCCCGTCTCGAGATCTTGAAAGAGCGTCACCCCGAGGGGTCCCCCTGCGTGTTGGGCCCGTTGCCGCCCTCAAGTACTTGGTTCAGGGCCCTGCCGTCTGCTTTTCTTCGCCCTCCGTCTCCGGATCGTGGAGTTCGTACAGGTTTACCCCCATTTGGACCAGGTTGGCCGCCAGCTCCAGCCCCCGGTGCTCCTTCACCAGGACCGCCAGGCGGTGTGCTTTTTTCCTCCAGGCTGCCCTCAAGGCGAGCTCTTCCCCCTCGGCGGTCAGGACGCCCGCCCCCACCATCTCCTCCAGCATGCACCCAAGGTCCTCTCCCTCGTAAGTCAGCCTGCGGGCAAGCTTGTCCCTGGCCATCCGACCAC